>NZ_LYTG01000106.1:0-21316 GCF_001816105.1 Exiguobacterium sp. SH31 | reverse complement strand
GTTCTGCCACTGCCGTTTCTTCCGTCTCAGCGAACGGTCGTGACACGACGACGACTTTCTGTTCGAGTTCCGCTTCCGTCAACGCCTCGCCCGTTTTAGCGAGCGACGTCCGGATGATGGAATACATCATCGTCTCAAGGTCGCCCTCAAGTTGCGGATCGATCGCTTGAGCGCCGTCTGGCGGCTCGACGATCAGTTGAACACCGAGGTCACGAATCGTGTATGGGGCGTTCTGAATTTGTTTCGTGATGCGATTGACCTCATAGTTGATGATTTCATGGTTCTTTTCGCTTTCTTCTTCCCCGGTTCCCGTGGCGGCTGGGAAGTTGACGGTATCATTTTCACCAGCTCCTGCCGCTGCCGCTGCTCCCGTACCACCTGTGTACGCTTCAGCGATCCGTTCAGCAGACGTCACAATCCCTTCCATCGTATCCTCGTTGACCGGGGTTACCAGGTTTTGCTCTTCTGCCGATTGGGTCGTGTCGATATCGGCCGTGACCGAGACGAGCACGCTGCGTTCTCCGAGTAAGACCGAGAGCATTTGTTGAATCTGTTGACGTACGTCTTTCTCGACTTGACGCTTCAGTGCTAACGGGTCGGTCGAAGTTCCACCGGCCATCGTCGATTGATCCAAATCGTAATACGTGAAATATTGGTCCATGACCGAGATGTTCTCCGGTTTTAAGTTCGGGACACTCTTACTGATCAAATGATAAAGTCCTTTGACCGTCGCCGGCTCAAGATTCGTACCTGCTCCTAAATTTAAGACGATCGAAGCCGTCGGCTCCCCTTGATCTTCGGCCAAGAACACCGATTTCTCTGGAAGCGAGATAATGACTTTTGCCTGATTGATGCCTTCGATTTGTGTAATCAAACGTTCGAGTTCGGTTTGCATCGCGCTTCGCTCGATGACTGCCATTTCTCGGTCCGTCGTTCCAAATCCGGCGTTCTCACTGAAAAAGCTGTAATCGATCGCACCTGACTTTGGAATCCCGGCAGCCGCCAAGTTAACTTTCAATTGGTCGACTTGCTCGCTCGGCACGTAGACGCTGACACCGTTCGACGTCGCTTTGATTTCTGACTTTACTCCATCAGCCGTCAGCTTTTCCGTCACTTCTCCAGCTTCTTGGGCCGAGAGGTTCGTGTAGAGAGGAGCCATGTTCGGGCGCGAGAGCCAAACCGTCAAGAGCACCGCGACGACAAGTACGCCGACGATGACCACTCCCCAAATGATTTTACGGTTCGTTTGCATCGCCTTCAGTGAGCCGGCTAGTGAGCTGAATTGTTCTTTTAACTTATCATTCATCGCAACTCGTCATCCTCTTCATTAAACTTGCATTCGCATCATTTCTTGATAGGCCTCGACCGCTTTATTACGCACCTCAATGGCGAGTTGCATCGCAATCGACGACTCTTCGCTTTGGATCATGACTTGGTGAAGATCGGCTTTACCGACGGCAAGGTCTTTCCGTGCCGTACTCGTTGCCTGTTGAACTTCATTGAGCGACTGCATCGCTTCATTCAAATATGACCCAAACTGAGACGGTGTCTCTTTCACTGTCGGCAGAGCCGCGGTCTGGTTACCGATTAATTGAATCGGGTTAATTTGCATAGTCTGTTACTCCTTATCCTTTACCGATTTCGAGCGCTTTGACGAGCATCGCTTTTGACGCATTCATCGCTGCAATGTTCGCTTCATATGATCTTGTCGCACCTGTCAAATCAACCATTTCTTTTAACAGGTCGACGTTTGGCATCTGAACATATCCCCGTTCATCCGCATCCGGGTGACTCGGGTCATATGTGAGTTTGTAAGGACTTTCGTCTTCGACAATGCTGGAAACTTCGACGCCTCCGCTCACCGCCGACAGCTGTTGACGAAACGGCGCTTCTTGGAGCACCGTCATTTTCCGTGTATACGGTTGCCATTCCCCATCGACAAGTTTGCCGCGAGTCGTCTGGGCGTTCGCGATGTTCGCCGATACCGTATCCATCCGAAGGCGCTGAGACATGAGTGCCGAAGCGGATATATGAAAACTATCGAACATACCCATAATTAACGTCCTCCTCTAATAACGGTTTTAAGTCCACCGAGTCGACGGTTCAATTGTTCCATCATCGCCTCATACTGCAGTTGGTTACGGGCCAGTTCACTCATCTCATAATCGAGATCGACACTGTTCCCGTCACTTCGCATCGCCCCTCCGGCCCGGTCAACGATTTTCGTTGCACTACCGCGGTCACTCGGACGGCCCCCGGCTAATTTGAGGCGCATCTCGTTGCTTAACGTCTGTTCGAACACAGCCTGTTTCGCTTTAAAGTTCGGCGTGTCGATGTTCGACAAGTTATGACTGATCACTTTTTGGTTCATGACTGAATGATTGATCGCTTGCTTCATTAATTGATAATCTGTGCCGATCCAATTCATGCGTCTCACTCACTTTCACTTAAAAGAATGCATGTATATACCTTATTTGGAAATTCTACTACTTCATTGAAACAAATCTGTAACAGTTCTGAAAGATATTTTTATTAAAACAGGTAAATGGTATCGTCTGTTTTTGTCGAATTCACGACATATTCTGAAAATAATTACTTTTGCACTAAAAAAAGACGCTCCTTTTCACAAAGGAACGCCTTTTTGCAACTAAAGTCCTAATTGAAAGGACTTTTAGCTAAAATCGAGCGAATATCCGCTCGATTTTAATTTGATTTCAACTTCTGCAATTCAAACAAGAAGTTATCATTTAATATCTTGATATACGTTCCTTTCATTCCGAGCGAACGTGATTCGATGACGCCAGCGCTTTCAAGCTTGCGCAATGCGTTAACGATGACAGAGCGAGTAATTCCCACTCTATCGGCAATTTTGGAAGCAACTAACAGGCCTTCATTACCCCCAAGTTCTTCAAATATATGTTCGATCGCTTCAAGCTCTGAATAAGACAGCGAGTTGATTGCCATTTGGACAACGGCTTTCTTGCGCGCCGACGCCTCTGCTTCCGCTGCTTTCTCACGGAGGATCTCCATTCCGACGACTGTCGCGCTATATTCTGCAAGGACGAGGTCGTCTTCAGTGAACTCGTTATTCAGTCTGCCGAGAACGAGTGTCCCGAGTCGTTCTCCGCCACCGATGATCGGGACGATCGTCGTCATTGAATCAAGGAACAGCTCACGGTTCTCGACCGGGAACGCCGTATACTCGCTATCGATGCCGATATTTTCCGTCGTCTCTTTCACGTTGAACAAGTTCGATGCGTACGGTTCAGGGAACTGACGATCGACTAGGAACGCTTTCATCCGCTCGTTCTCAATCTGTTGTTTAATGGCGAAACCGAGCAAGCGACCGCGACGGCTCACGATGAACGTGTTCGCTTCGAGTACTTCACGCATCTTATCTGCCATCTCTTTAAAGTCGACGTGCGCGCTCGCCTCTTGCTGAAGCATCGTGTTCAATTGACGTGTTTTATCTAGTAAGTTCATAATTCTAATTTTCCTCCCTGTATGTGCATACAGAATTCTTATAAAATAAATTGACTAAGGTCTCGATCTTCCGCGATCGAGCCGACTTTTTCTTTCACATACGCTGGTGTGATCTCGACGTGTGTTTGTGGCATGTCGGCCGCCTCAAACGATAAGTCCTCGAGCACGCGCTCCATGATCGTATAGAGACGGCGTGCTCCGATATCATCGGTTTCTCGGTTAACGTGCGTTGCGATCTTCGCAATCTCTTCGATGGCCGAGTGGGTAAATTCGACGCTGATCTCCTCTGACTCGAGAAGGGCCTTGTACTGTTTGATGAGCGCTTGTGAAGGTTCCGTCAGAATTTTGACGAAATCTTCCTCGGTCAAGCTACTCAACTCGACACGGATCGGGAAACGACCTTGCAGTTCAGGAATCAGATCTGACGGCTTCGCCATATGGAAAGCACCTGCCGCGATGAATAAAACGTGATCCGTTTTGACGGGACCATATTTTGTGACGACGGTCGAGCCCTCGACAATCGGCAAGATGTCTCGCTGCACACCTTCACGAGAGACGCCAGCATGGTCTTGTGACTTCGTCGCGATTTTATCGATCTCATCGACGAAGATGATGCCCATCTGTTCGCTACGCCGTACCGCCTCGTCATGTACTTCATTCATGTCGAGCAAACTTTCCGCCTCTTCGGCAACGATGAGCGGTCGAGCCTCTCGAACCGGGATCTTCCGCTTCTTCCGCTTTTTCGGGACGATTTGGCCGAGCATGTCTTGAAGATTCGATAAGCCTTCCATCCCTTGTCCTTGAAACAAATCAACTGTCTGTTTCTCTTCAAGGTTGACTTCGATCAATCGCTCTTCAAGTTCACCGAGTTCAAGCAACTTACGTAATTGAGACCGATCAGTCGATTGATCGTCCGTCGGCTCTTGCGTCTTCTGCCCTTGACCGCCAAACAGCGCTTCGAACGGGTTTGCGGCTGTCGGCTCAACTTTAGCCTTACCTTGCAGTGCATCGAGAATACGTTCGGTTGCAGCGGCTTCCGCTGGTTCCTTCACGTCTTCTTTCTTTTCTTCCTTCACGAGGCGCACCGAGTCTTCAACAAGGTCTCGGACCATCGATTCGACGTCCCGTCCGACGTATCCGACTTCAGTGAATTTTGTCGCTTCGACTTTCACGAACGGGGCACCGACGAGCTTGGCAAGACGTCTCGCGATCTCCGTCTTCCCGACACCGGTCGGACCAATCATTAAAATGTTCTTCGGTGTGACTTCGTCGCGTAAGTCAGCGCTTAGCTTCTGACGACGGTAACGGTTGCGCAGTGCAATCGCGACCGCACGTTTGGCATCTTTTTGCCCGATGACGAACCGGTCTAGCTCAGCTACGATTTGACGTGGTGTCAATTCACGTTTCATTCTATATCGCCTCCGATCGTTTCTACGATAACTTGGTCGTTCGTATAGACGCATAATTCACCAGCAATCTCTAGGGCCGCGCGAGCAATCTGTTCGGCTGTTTTCTCCGGTGAGTGACGTACGAGAGCGCGTCCCGCTGCTAGCGCATAATTCCCACCTGAACCGATCGCAAGGATGCCATCGTCCGGTTCGATCACTTCGCCGCTCCCGGACACGAGTAAGAGATGTTCCGCGTCCATGACGATGAGAAGCGCTTCGAGCTGACGAAGCATCTTGTCGCCGCGCCACTCTTTGGCGAGTTCGACAGCCGCTCGCGGTAAGTTCCCATTATACATCTCGAGTTTTGACTCAAACTTTTCAAATAACGTGAACGCATCGGCCACGCTACCGGCAAAACCGGCCACGACTTTCCCGCCGTATAACCGTCTCACTTTTTTAGCCTTGTTTTTCATGATGACGGCGTTGCCAAACGTGACTTGCCCATCTCCGCTCATCGCACATTTTCCGTCGTGCCGGACTGCGAAAATAGTTGTTGCATGAAACATAGAATGACCCCCTACTTTCTCGGATGTGTGGCTTGATAGACCGCTCGCAGGCGTTCAGTCGATACGTGTGTGTAACGACCGGTCGTCGATAGTGACTCATGTCCGAGCAACTCTTGGACGGCACGTAAATCGGCCCCGCGTTCGAGCAGGTCGGTCGCAAAACTATGACGTAACGAATGCGGTGTTAACGGTTTTTGAAGTCCGCCGAGTTTCCGGAGTCGCTTCATCACGTAACGAATTTGGTCTGTTGTCACTCGATTCCCTTTTTGACTAACGAATAATGCCGTTTCGTGTGCCGCGGCGCAGTTTTGCCTTAATTCAAGGTAATGCTCCAACGCTTCGACGGCAAATTGCCCGAGCGGGATGTAACGTTCTTTCTTGCCTTTCCCGATGACATGAACGAATGAGAGCGCCGCATCATATGACGATATGTCCATGCCACAAAGTTCGGCGACACGCATCCCGGTCCCGTACAACACTTCGACAAGCGCGACATCACGTGCCCGCAGGAACGGGTCGTCTTGGCCGTTTGCCGTCATGAGCAGGTGTTCGACCTCGCTCGGTACGGCAAACGTCGGCAGCGACTTGCGACGTTTCGGCGACGTCAAGTCATGAAACAACGGTTCACTCCCGGTTTCACGAGCCACAAATTTCCCGAACTGTTTAAGGCAAGAGATTTTTTGGGAAACGGTCGTCGTCGCCGCTTCATTCTCGTAAAGGACATATAAATAACGCCGCGCCGACTGCACATCATATGGCTCTTGATGTGTCGATTGGCAATAAGCGGCGTACTGTTCGAGTGTTTGTTCGTAAGAGCGTTTCGTATGAGGCGACAGCCTTCGTTCGATTTGGCAATAGCGTAAAAATGATTGTTGATCCTCAGCGAATCCCATCCTCTCGCCCCCTTGCTTTTAGCTTAAAAACGCATGTTCCCGTCAAATCGAAATTAGCATAGCATACAGAATCAGAGGTGACAATAGAAACCCCTTCAATAATCTGAAAATTTTCAAAGTATTGCACAAATTACACAATTGAAATTTAAATTCATAAAAAAAGGAACCAAAAATTGGCTCCTTTCCCTTAAATCTCTTTATATTGCTGAATCGTCTCAAGGGCACGATTCGCATAGCGCTCATAACGTTCTTGCTTTTTCATCTTTTTCGGCGCATCTTCGAGCGACGGCACGAGACCGAAGTTTGCATTCATCGGCTGGAAGTGCTTCCCGTCTGTCGTCGTGATGTAATGCGCCATCGAACCGAGCATCGTCTCGCGCGGGAGGACGACGAGATCTTCACCGGCAACCATCTTCGCCGCGTTGATTCCGGCGAGTAGTCCTGACGCGGCCGACTCGACGTAGCCTTCGACACCGGTCATCTGACCGGCGAAAAATAGCGTATCGCGAGTACGGGCCTGATACGTCGGTTTCAACAGGCTCGGTGAATTGATGAACGTGTTCCGGTGCATGACACCGTAACGGACGATCTCCGCATTCTCGAGACCTGGGATCAATTGAATGATCCGTTTTTGCTCGCCCCACTTGAGGTGGGTTTGGAACCCGACCAAGTTATAGAGCGTTCCGGCCGAATTGTCTTGGCGGAGTTGGACGACCGCAAACGGACGTTTACCCGTTTTCGGGTCTTCGAGTCCGACCGGTTTCATCGGTCCGAACAAGAGCGTCTTCTTCCCGCGTTGAGCAATCACTTCAAACGGCATGCAGCCTTCGAAGTAAATCTCTTTCTCAAACTCTTTGAGCGGTACGACTTCGGCTTTGACGAGTTCTTCGTAAAACAGATTAAACTCTTCTTCTGTCATCGGACAGTTGAGATAAGCCGCCTCGCCTTTGTCATAACGTGACTTCAAGTAGACTTTGTCTCGGTCGATCGTCTCTCCGTCTAATATCGGAGCGGCCGCATCGTAGAAGTATAAATAGTCTTCACCGGTGAAAGCTTTCAATGAAGCAGACAAGTCAGGAGATGTGAGCGGTCCCGTCGCCATGATGACGACCCCGTCCGGAATCTGTTTAATCTCTTCATTGTGTACCGTCACGAGCGGATGGTTCTTGAGCGTGTCGGTGACGAAGCCGGCGAAGTCGTGACGGTCGACGGCGAGGGCGCCACCGGCCGGAACGCTTGCCGTATCGGCCGCTTTCAAGATGAGCGAGTCGAGTGTGCGCATCTCTTCTTTTAACACACCGACCGCATTTTGAAGTCCGTTCGCCCGAAGCGAGTTCGAGCAGACCAGTTCAGCAAACTGATCCGTATGGTGCGCCGGCGTCTGTCGGACTGGTCTCATTTCATACAAATCGACTTGAATCCCGCGTTTTGCGAGTTGCCAAGCCGCCTCGGAGCCGGCGAGGCCCGCTCCGATCACAGTTACACGTTGCTGCAAGGTCAATCCTCCTCTAACTGATGTACCTCGGTATGGGTACAGTTCGTGCATTGATATTTGACGCCATCTTTAATCTTTTTCTCAACCATCAACTTACCGCATTCAGGACACGGTTTCGCGACCGGTTTGTCCCATGAGACGAACTCACAGTCTGGATAGTTCGAGCAGCCATAGAACAGGCGACCTTTCTTACTGCGGCGCTCGACGACTTGTCCGTCTTTACAGTTCGGGCACGGGACGCCGATTTCGACTTGAACCGGCTTCGTGTTCGTACAGTTCGGGAATCCAGAACAAGCCATGAACTTGCCGTACCGTCCCATCTTGATGACCATCGGCGAACCGCAGATCTCACAATCGATACCGGCTGGCTCGTCTTTCACTTCGATCTTCTCAATTTCGGATTCGGCCCGTTTCAAACGTTTCTCGAATGACCGGTAAATCGGGGCAACGACTTCCGTCCACTCGACTTCTTCATTGGCGATCGAATCAAGAAGCGTCTCCATGTCGGCTGTGAACTGTACCGTGATAAAGTCGTTAAAGTACTCATCGATCATCTCGATGACAAGTTCTCCGAGCTCGGTCGGAATGAATTTTTTCTCTTCAAGCACGACGTAACCGCGCTTTTGGATTGTGTCGAGTGTCGGCGCGTAAGTCGACGGACGACCGATGCCGAGCTCTTCCATCGCTCGGACGAGTCTCGCTTCACTGTAACGCGGTGGTGGCTGTGTGAAGTGTTGCTTCGGCTCGACCGTTTCGAATGCGACGAGGTCGTCGACTTCAAGCGGCGGAAGTAATCCTTCCCGCTCTAAGTTCGTGTCTTCGATATCATCGTCTTTTGACTCGATATACACTTTCATGAAACCTGGGAATTTGACGGTCGATCCGTTGGCACGGAAAATCATGCCGTTCGATTCGACGTCGATTTTCACCGTATCAAGAATCGCTGGCGCCATTTGACTCGCGACCAACCGTTCCCAGATGAGTTTATACAATCGAAGTTGATCCCGTGACAAGTACGCCTTCATCGAAGCCGGGTCACGTAACGCCGACGTCGGCCGGATCGCCTCGTGGGCATCCTGTGCGTTCGCCGCTTTTTTCTCTTTCTGCTTTTGAGAGGCGACGTACTCTGGACCAAACGTCGATTCGATATACGATTTCGCTTCGTCTTTCGCCAAGTCAGAAATTCGTGTCGAGTCGGTACGCATATATGTGATCAACCCGACAGTCCCTTCCTTCTTACCAAGGTCGATCCCTTCGTAAAGCTGCTGGGCGAGCATCATCGTCTTCTTGGCGCGGAAGTTCAGTTTCCGAGCCGCATCTTGTTGGAGTGAACTTGTCGTGAACGGTAATGATGCGTTACGCTTCCGCTCTTTCTTCGTGACATCGATGACTTTGAATGACTCATCGATCGTCTTGAGGACGGCGTCGGCATCCGCTTCCGTCTTCAACTCCATCTTTTTCCCGTCTTTTCCGTAGAACGATGTCTCAAACGTCTCACCCTCATGGTTGAGCATCAGTTTAATCGTCCAGTACTCTTCCGGGTCAAAGGCGTTGATTTCACGTTCGCGGTCGATGATCATTTTGACAGCGACGGATTGAACACGACCGGCTGACAAACCTTTTTTGACTTTCTTCCATAACAACGGGCTCATCCCGTATCCGACAAGACGGTCGAGAATCCGTCGCGCCTGTTGGGCGTCGACGAGATCATGATTGATCTTGCGTGGATGTTTAAACGATTCTTTAATCGCATCTTTTGTGATCTCGTTGAAGACGACACGACATTCTGTCGTCTCATCGACGCCGAGGGCACGGGCTAAGTGCCAGGCGATTGCTTCCCCTTCGCGATCCGGGTCAGCCGCGAGAAAAATTTTCGTCGCTTTTTTAGCGGCCGTCTTCAGTTCTTTTAACACTGGGCCTTTTCCACGGATCGTGATGTACTTCGGTTCAAAGTCATGTTCAACGTCGACACCGAGTTGACTTTTCGGTAAATCGATGACGTGACCCATGGACGCTTTGACCGTGTAGTTTGATCCTAAATAACGTTTAATTGTCTTTGCTTTCGCAGGTGATTCGACGATCACCAAATATTTTGCCATACATCTGCTCCCCTTTTGGAGGTCATTTAAATCCCTACCATAATATTCATGTTACCGACCGTTTGTCAACGTGCAATCATCGCACCATTTAAAATTTGATCGGGATTCGTCAAAGGAATCGCTCCTTCTTCAATCAATTTATTCGGTCCTTCCGCTAACGGATCGAGCGGACTTCCCGGCACCGCAAACACCGTCTTGCCTTGCTCGAGCGCGTGACTCACCGTATTCATCGTCCCGCTCTTTCGTCTCGCTTGGACGACGACGAGTCGGTCGCCTAATCCACTGACGATTCGATTCCGTTCTAAAAACTGAAATTTTTTGACAGGTGTTTCCGGAGTATATTCACTAAGGAGCAATCCTTGTTTCGAAATCTGTTCGAACAGTTGGTGATGAACATGTGGATACATGTGCGAAAAGCCCGAACCGAGGACCGCAATCGTCGGTCGGTTCCGCCTGACTGCCAACTCATGAACGAGTCCATCAATACCGAGCGCGCCGCCTGAAATCGATACAGTTTCTTCTATTAAAGGGTGTAAATATTCAACGAGCGGTCGACTGATCCGATTCAATTCACGACTCCCGACCAAAGCGGTCGTTTGTTCTTGTAGTACCTCTAAATCGCCCTGATAAAACAAACAGTACGGAGGGTTGGGGATATGTAATAGCATTCGTGGGAACAATTCGTCCTCCCACGTCAAAAAACGGTCATACGTGACCGTTGAACGGAACGCCCGATTCGCTTTTTTCCAAACGTTCGGATGGAACGAATTACGTTCAGTCAGACCCGGATTTGATAAGTAATGATGGACGAACTCGACCGGCAAACGTTCTGCCGCAAAACGAGCTATTGTTTGATTCATCACAATCTCCTTTAAAAAAATGAGGGATGCGCGCACCCCTCATTCCGATTGGTCTTACGTCGTCGGTTGTCCCGTGACACAAGCATCATACAGACCTTCATTTTTAAGCACACGGATGAGCGTCTCACCGATGACAGCAGGTGTCTCGGCGACTTCGATCCCGTTTGCGTTTAACGTCTTGATTTTTTCAGCGGCCGTTCCTTTTCCGCCTGAAATGATCGCTCCAGCGTGGCCCATCCGTTTGCCTTCAGGAGCCGTCTGACCACCGATGAAACCGATGACTGGTTTCGTCATGTTCGCCTTGACCCATTCAGCGGCTTCTTCTTCAGCCGTCCCACCGATCTCGCCGATCATGATGACAGCAAGCGTGTCTTCATCTTCGTTGAACGCCTGGAGCGTGTCGATGAAGTTCGTCCCGTTGACCGGGTCCCCACCGATCCCGACCGCAGTCGATTGGCCGATTCCGGCCGTCGTCAACTGATGGACCGCTTCATACGTGAGCGTCCCTGAACGTGAGACGATGCCGACATGGCCTTTCGTGTGGATGTAGCCTGGCATGATGCCAAGTTTCGCCTCGCCCGGTGTGATGATCCCTGGGCAGTTCGGTCCGATCAAACGGGCCGGTTTGTCTTCGAGATAGCGGCTAACTTGGATCATGTCGATGACAGGAATCCCTTCCGTGATACAGATGATGAGTTCGATGCCGCTATCAGCCGCTTCCATGATCGAGTCGGCCGCGAAAGCTGGTGGCACGTAGATGATCGATGCGTTCGCACCGGTCGCCTCGACCGCGTCAGAGACAGTGTTAAACACAGGTACGTTGTCGAGTACGGTCGTACCACCTTTACCAGGTGTGACCCCGCCGACCAGTTTCGTGTTGTACGCTAACATCTGTTCGCCGTGGAACATACCTTGTTTCCCCGTGATCCCTTGAATGATCACTTTTGTATCTTGATTCACCCAAATACTCATGTCGTTTCCCCCTTATCGAACGAGTGCCGCGATTTTTTCTGCCCCATCATCCATCGAGGTCGCAGAAGTGATCGCAAGTCCAGATTCATCGAGAATGCGTCTTCCCGCATCCACGTTTGTTCCTTCTAAGCGGACGACGAGTGGCAAGTCGAGTCCGATTTCTTTTGTCGCCGCGACGATTCCTTCGGCGATGATGTCACACTTCATGATGCCACCGAAGATGTTGACGAAGATTCCTTTGACTTGGTCATCCGACAAAATCAATTTGAACGCTTCTGTGACTTTTTCTTTTGTCGCACCGCCGCCTACATCGAGGAAGTTAGCGGGTTCGGCGCCGTAGTGCTTGATGATATCCATCGTCGCCATGGCGAGGCCGGCACCGTTTACGAGACAGCCGATATTGCCGTCAAGGGCGATATAGCTAAGGTCGTGTTTCGACGCCTCGACTTCACGCGGATCTTCTTCCGTCGTGTCACGAAGATCGACGATGTCGGTATGACGATAAAGCGCGTTGCTGTCAAAGTTCAATTTCGCATCGAGCGCGACGACGTTTCCGTCTTTCGTCGTGACGAGCGGGTTGATCTCTGCAATCGTACAGTCCGTCTCGACGTACACTTTATAAAGCTTCATGACCATGTCGCTAAACTTGTTGACGAGTTTAGTCGGCACTTCCATCTTGAAAGCAAGACGGCGCGCCTGGAACGGACGGAGTCCGACGACCGGGTCGACGATTTCTTTATGAATCTTTTCAGGAGTATGTTCAGCGACTTCTTCGATGTCCATACCGCCTTCAGATGAACCCATGATGACAATTCGGCCGATCGAACGGTCAAGCACAAGTCCTAAGTAAAATTCTTGATCGATGGCAGAACCTTCTTCGATATAGAGGCGCTGCACGACTTTCCCTTCAGGTCCAGTCTGGTGCGTGACGAGCGTCTTACCGAGAATCTCTGTCGCGTACTGTTTTACTTCTTCATCCGTTCTGGCAAGTTTGACGCCGCCGGCTTTCCCGCGCCCACCTGCGTGGATCTGTGCTTTGACTACTTTCAATTCACCGTCTAGCTTGGCGGCTGCTGCAACTGCTTCTTCTACCGTGAAAGCCGGATAGCCCGTAGGTACGGCCACTCCAAACGTTCTAAGCAATTCTTTCGCCTGATACTCATGGATATTCATTTAGTTTCCCCCTTAGTCCCCTTTGATATCGGCATATCTATTGTAACGAAAAACTGAAAGCGCTGTCTATCGTTCTTGCTTTAAGTTTTCATCTTTTTTTCACATCTACCCCTAGACATTTTCGATTTTACCTTGTTCCATCTGATAGAGAAACACAAAAAGTTCAGCGATCACTTGATACAGGTCGTCCGGAATATGCTCTTCGATCTGTAAAGCCGACAGGAGTGACAACAGCGCCGGGTCTTCATGGATCGGGATACCGTTCTCTTGCGCGAGGGCGAGCATCCGTTCGGCGACGAGGCCGCCGCCCTTCGCGACGACGCGCGGAGATTCCATCGATTGTTCGTAAGACAAGGCGATTGCTTTTTTACGGTCCATCATACATGAAAATCCACCTTTCCTAACGGGGCGAACGTCTCGGGGAGCGATTCTTGTCTCACTTCGAACGAGAATCGGGACAGTTCATAGCCGTTTGCTTTGAGCGCACTGCCGAGCAACGGCTCGTACGCTTTGATGAACGGGGACAAGTCGTGTTGTTCGTTGAATACTTTCACGGTGACGTGCCGTTTTTGAACGAGCAGGTCGATGCCAGTCTCGCCGAAGCGAGGCGTTTCTAGAAATAAGACGATACGGGCATGGTCTGCGTCGATCATCTCGCTTTTCGGGGCCTCAAGACGAAACCTGACTTGTTCGAACGGCCCTAATTGCGGTATGTGAAATGCTTGGACGACGAACGGCGGCGTCTGGACCGCGTTGAACGTCTCTTGGGCCCGCACGAACTGTTCAAACTTCGGGTCGCCTTTCGCCTTGAACAGTTCTCCGACGAGCTGTTTGACGTCACTTCCCGCTCCGCTCTCGAGCAGTTGCCGTCCCATCGCTTTGACGGATTCCGGTGTCTGGATGGCCTCTTTTGAGAAGCGGCCGAGTTGTTCTAAGAGTAACGTCACCGGTGTCTTCCCGGCCTGGGCCGGTTCCGCCGTAGGCGGCATCACTTTCAGGACGAGTTTCGGCTCGAGCTCGGTGACGACCATCTTGTACGTGACGTTCTCTTTAACGTCTGCGTTCACCCCGACCCGGAACAGTCCTTGCGGCAGTTGCATGACCGCTTCGTTCCCGGGCAAGAGCTGGAGCACCCTGCCGACGACCGTGTTGCCGACGAGCAGCTGACGCGACGTCTGTTCGGTGACTTTGAACGGCAGGACGCCTTGGTGATCGATCCGCATCGGGCTCCCCCTTTCATATCATATGTTTAATCGGTGCGAACGACTTGCGATGAATCGGTGTGATGCCGTGCTCGTTCAACGCGTTCAAATGAAGTTCCGTCCCGTAGCCGGCGTTGCGTTCGAAACCGTATCCCGGATACGTCGCGGCGAACTCTTCCATCATCTTGTCGCGGACGACTTTGGCGACGACGCTCGCCGCCGCGATCGAGACGCTCAACTCGTCCCCTTTAATGAGCGACGTCTGCGGCAAATCGAGCTCGAGTGTCATCGCGTCAATCAAGAGCGCGTCGGCCCCGTCAAGCTGTCGGACCGCCTCGGTCATCGCGAGCTTCGTCGCTTCATAAATATTGATTTGATCGATCACTTCTGCGTCGACGATTCCGACCCCGACGAATGCCTCGTCGAGGATCCTTGCATATGCTCGTTCCCGTGCCGCTTTCGTCATCTTCTTTGAATCATTCAGTCCCGGGCTGTAAAAATCGTCCGGCAAGACGACGGCCGCCGCGACGACAGGACCCGCGAGCGGTCCCCGCCCGACCTCGTCGATGCCAGCGACCAACTTGAAGCCTTGCTGTTTCAGCTCGGCCTCATACTGCAGGCGGCGTGTATAATCGTCCCGCTCGTCCCGCTCTGCGTCAAACCGTCTCTGACGTTGCTGCAGGAGCGCCTGGACGCCCGTGCGCGGGTCATCCTTCAGTTCGGCCCGGACATCGTCCCACTCTTCATATCGGACGGTTTTTAGCCGTTGTTTAATCTCTTGAATCGTCACGATCTGCCTCCTATCCAAAAAAGCCCTGTTTTCACAGGACTTCACGCCATATTATGATCTGCCGGCGTCTCAAGCGAGACACGTCCGATCTTCTCATGACGAAGCTCATTCAATAATAGTTCGCTCGCTTTTTCGAAATCGACGTAGCCGCCGCTGAGAAGGCCACGTTTTTTTCCGATCAACTCGAGCAGTTCGACCGCGTCTTCCGGCAAGTCGTCGAGTTTAAACCGCTCTTTCAACTGTTCCGGGTAACGACTGCGTAGTTCACGCGCTGCATACATCGCGATGTCATCAAGGTTTAAAATATCGTCCTTGATCGCACCCGTAGCAGCTAAGCGATATCCGACCATCTGGTCCTCGAACTTCGGCCACAGAATACCAGGCGTGTCGAGCAGTTCCATCTCGCCGCCTTTCATCTTGATCCATTGTTGCCGTTTCGTCACACCAGGACGGTCGCCGGTGATGGCGATATTGCGCCCGGCGAGCCGGTTGATCAGTGTCGACTTCCCGACGTTCGGGATGCCGATGATGAGGGCACGGATTGGGCCAGGATTACGGCCTTTCTCACGCATGCGGTCGTGCTTGTCTTGCATGAGCTTCTCCGCGCCCGTCATGAGCTGCTTTAAGCCTTTGCTATGCTTCGCATCGACGGCGACGACTTCGATGTCGTCACGCTTCAGGGCGCGCATCCAGGCGTCAGTGACAGCTTGATCGGCCATGTCAGCCTTGTTCAACACGATCAGCCGCGGTTTACCCGCCGTGATCTCATCGACCATCGGATTTCGGCTCGATTGCGGAACACGTGCATCGACGAGTTCGATGACGACGTCAATCAGTTTTAACTTCTCTGTTACTTGTCTTCGCGCCTTGGCCATGTGGCCAGGGAACCATTGAATTGCCAAAAAAACACCACCTTATTCTTCTACCGTCCCGAAGTCACCCATCGGCCAGAACACAAAGTTCGTTTTGCCGACGACGCTTTCTTTCGAGACAAAGCCGATTTCACGGCTGTCTTTCGAGTTTTGTCGGTTATCTCCCATAACGAAGTATGAGCCTTCCGGCACGACCGCTTCACCCGTCACTTGTTCGAGCGTAAAGTTCTCGGTTAGAGGAAAGCCGTTCATTTGGGCTTGAAAATCCTCTAAATACGGTTCTTCGACTGCTTCTCCGTTCAAATAGAGCGTATCGTCCCGATATTCAAGCGTATCGCCAGGAATGGCGATGACGCGTTTAATATAGTCCTTTGATTCAGTCGCATGAAAGACGATAATATCGCCCCGGTCGAGTTCACCGACGTAGTTAGAGATTTTGCTGACGATCATCCGATCGGCGTTTTGGAGCGTCGGCATCATCGACTCACCTTCGACGATGACAGGTACAAAGATGAACGTTCGGATCACGAACGCGATGACGAGCGCCACTACGATTGCTTTAAGCCAACTGAACACTTCTTTCAAATTGCCTCACTCCTCTGTCCGTTTGAACTTATTGTACTAGAAAAAAAGAAGCTTGTCGCAAGCGACAAGCTTTCCCCATCTTAACGACGGATTTCTTTAATACGTGCTGCTTTACCGCGAAGGTTGCGGAGGTAGTAAAGTTTCGCACGGCGGACTTTACCGTAACGAACGACTTCGATTTGCGCGACACGCGGTGAGTGAAGCGGGAATGCACGCTCAACACCTACGCCGTAAGAAATCTTACGGACTGTGAATGTTTCGCTGATGCCGCCACCTTTACGCTTGATGACTACGCCTTCGAAGATCTGGATACGCTCACGCGTTCCCTCTACGACTTTAACGTGGACACGTACTGTGTCACCAGGACGGAAAGCAGGTACGTCCGATTTGAATTGTTCTTCTGTGATTTCACGGAACAGTTTTTGTGCGTTCATGAATTGATCTCCTTTTTCTTCAATGTTCATATCTTCGTTTGCCTCGGCATCCAATAGCGGAACATCGGTAATCGGTGGGGCTAACCCACATGCTCAAACATAGCATAATTTTATGAATCGCGCAACGATTCGATGAAGTTTTTATCGGACGGTGACAGATCAATTTGATCTAACAGTTCCGGTCGACGCCTGAACGTTCGTTCGAGCGAACGCTCACGGCGCCACGACTCGATTTTGGCGTGATTGCCCGACAACAGGACGTCCGGGACTTTGAGGCCGCGGAAGTCAGCCGGTCTCGTATAATGCGGATACTCGAGCAGTCCGGTCGAGAACGAGTCATCCTCGTGGCTCGCTTGATCGCCGAGCACTTCCGGGATGAGGCGGACCGTCGCGTCGATCATGACCATCGCCGCGAGTTCACCACCGGTCATCACGAAGTCTCCAATCGACACTTCGTCTGTCGCGAGTTCGTCGTGGATCCGTTGGTCAAACCCTTCGTAATGGCCGCATAAAAAGATCAAGTGCTCTTCGTTCGCCCACTCTTCGGCGACGCGTTGATTGAACGGTCGCCCCGTCGGCGTCGTCACGATGACGCGCGGCTTCGACTTTGCGAGCGAATCGAACGCATCAAATAGCGGCTGCGGCGTGAGTAGCATCCCGGCGCCGCCTCCGTACGGAGCATCATCGACTTTATGATGTTTGTTCGTCGAGAAGTCACGGAAGTTCGTGAACTGCACTTCGACTTGGCCGAGTGTCCGGGCACGCCCGACGATCGAATGATCGAGCGGGGCGAACATTTCCGGGAACAAGGTCAAGACATCAATTTTCATCGTCGATCATTCCAGGGATCGGCGTGATGATGACACGTTTCGCTTCGACGTCGATGTCTTGGACGACCGATTCGATGTACGGGATGAGCGCATCCGTCTTGCCGGGACGCTTGATGACCCAGACATCGTTCGCGCCATTGGTCTCAAAGATGTCCTCGACGACACCGATCACTTCTCCGTCGACGACGGCCTCACATCCGATGATCTCGTGGTAGTAAAATTCATGCTCCGGAAGCTCGTGGACGTTTCCGGCATGGACGTAGAGCGACATCCCTTTGTACTTCTCGACGAGATTGATGTTGTCTAGCCCTTTGAACGTGACGAGATGGAACTGTTTGTGCGGACGATACGTCGTCACTTCGAGCGGCATCTTCTTCCCGTCGACGTCAAGGTAGAGCGTCTCACCAATTTTAAAACGTTCTTCTGGAAAATCAGTCGCGGCGAGCAACTTCAATTCTCCTTTTAAACCGTGCGTGTTGGCGATTTTGCCTACGTTTAACCAATCCATCATAAAACCTCCTCAAAAAAATAGGCCGACCTCATAAAAGGTCGGCCTCAGGATTACTTAGCGTTTTTCGCGTTGTGGAATTTCTCCATGATCCCTGCTTTAGAGAACAAGTTGCGGACTGTGTCAGATGGCTTCGCGCCGTCTGCCAACCATTTGAGCGCGAGTTCTTCGTTGATGCGAACTTCTGCTTCTGGTTTTGCAACCGGGTTGTAGTGACCGAGTTGTTCGATGAAACGGCCATCACGTGGTGAACGTGAATCTGCTACAACGATCCGGTAAAAAGGTGATTTATTTGCGCCCATGCGCTTGAGACGAATTTTAACTGCCATGGTAATATACCTCCATTATGTGTTTAAGAATTGACAACTTTAATAGTATACTGCTTTTTTGCCTGACTGACAAAAGTTTTCTTAGAAGAACGGAAGGCCGAGACCTTTTTTCTTCCCTTTCATTTGTCCTGACATCTGCTTCATGAGCTTCTTCATGTCATCGAACTGTTTGATGAGACGGTTCACTTCCTGGATGGAGCGACCGCTCCCTTTTGCGATCCGCTTGCGACGACTCGCGTTGAGCACTTCGGGATTCGTGCGCTCATGCTTCGTCATCGACCGGATGATTGCCTCGACATGATCGAGTTGTTTCTCGTCGATTTGGACGTTCTTCAACCCTTTCATCTTACCTGCACCAGGTAACATCGAGAGTAATTCATCAATCGGGCCCATGTTTTTCACTTGACCCAATTGCTCGATAAAATCATCGAACGTGAACGATGCATCACGAATTTTGCTTTCAAGCTCTTTCGCGGCATCTTGGTCCATTTGTGACTCCGCTTTTTCGATGAGCGTGAGCACGTCACCCATTCCAAGAATCCTTGACGCCATGCGCTCCGGATGGAAAGGTTCGAGGGCATCCAACTTTTCACCGAGACCGACGAACTTAATCGGCGCTCCCGTGACTGCCTTGATTGAAAGGGCTGCCCCACCACGTGTATCACCGTCGAGTTTTGTCAACACGACGCCGGTAATTCCGAGCAAATCATTAAAGCGATCGGCCACGTTGACCGCATCTTGACCCGTCATCGCATCGACGACGAGGAAGATTTCATTCGGTTTGGCGATCGTTTTCACATTTTCGAGTTCGCCCATGAGCGTCTCGTCGATATGAAGACGACCAGCCGTATCTATCAACACGAAATCGTGATGATTAACTTTGGCGTGCTCGAGAGCTTTTGTGACGATTTCTTCCGGCGTCACTTGATCGCCAAGTGAGAACACCGGTAAATCGAGTTGCTTGCCGAGAGTCTCGAGCTGTTTGATGGCCGCCGGCCGATAAATATCAGCAGCGACGAGAAGCGGACTCCGGTTATGCTTTTTGCGAATCAAGTTCGCGAGCTTTCCGGTCGTCGTCGTCTTACCCGCACCTTGTAATCCGACCATCATGACGACTGTCGGTGGTTTTGAACTAAAGGTGATCGGGACGACGTCACTCCCCATCAAGGTCGTTAATTCTTCATGAACGATCTTGACGACTTGTTGGCCAGGTGTCAACGATTTCATGACGTCTTGGCCGATTGACCGTTCTTTCACGTCGTTGACGAACTGTTTGACCACTTTGAAGTTAACGTCGGCCTCAAGGAGCGCAAGACGAACTTCTCTCATCATCTCTTTGACGTCTGCTTCGGAAATCTTACCTTTCCCCCGCATTTTCGCCAATGTCGATTGCAACCGTTCTGATAATCCTTCAAATGCCATGCTTCAGCCCCCTACTCTAAATTCTCAAGCGCCGAAACCGTCTCCGTCACGTCGGGCATTTGCTCGACTTGACGTCTGAGCGTCTGGAGAAGCAGTTGCCGTTGCTCGAATTTCTCGAACAACTCCAGCTTTTCTTCATACTGCTCAAGCATTGCTTCGGTACGCTTTATGTTATCGTAGACCGCTTGACGGCTGACTTCAAACTCTTCCGCAATCTCTCCGAGCGAGTAGTCATCTAGGTAATAAAGAGACATGTAGTTGCGCTGTTTCGGCGTGAGAAGCGCTTGATAAAAATCGAATAAGTAGTTCATTCGATTCGTCTTTTCGAGCGACATACCTCTCACCTCCACATGTTAAGTGAAATCCCTTTACAACTAACAATAGTACAGCCGTCCTAACGTCTTGTCAAGTTTTTTTCTTAACAGTGAAAGTTAGGCGAGGTCATCGTTTGTCTGGTCTTTTTCTTCAAATACGTCACCGAATAGTCCAAGGACGAACTGCTCCGGGTCGAACACCTGTAAATCATCAATTTTTTCACCGAGACCGACGTATTTGACCGGGATATCGAGCTCGTTTCTGATTGCGAGGACGATGCCGCCTTTGGCCGTCCCGTCTAACTTCGTGAGCACGATCCCGCTCACGTTCGTCGCTTCCTGAAACGCCTTCGCTTGAAGCATCGCGTTCTGTCCCGTCGTCGCGTCTAACGCGAGCAAGACTTCGTGCGGTCCGTTTGGCACTTCGCGCTCGATGACCCGTTTCACTTTCTCGAGCTCCTTCATCAAGTTGACCTTGTTTTGGAGTCGTCCTGCCGTATCACAAATCAAGACGTCGACCCCGCGGGATTTCGCGGCTTGGACAGCATCAAACACGACCGCGGCCGGGTCTGACCCTTCTGCTTGGCGAATGACGGGAACACCGGCACGTTCACCCCACACTAGCAGCTGGTCGATCGCGCCGGCCCGGAACGTATCGCCCGCCGCAAGCATGACCGAACGACCTTCTGCTTTCAACTGATGGGCGAGCTTTCCGATTGTCGTCGTCTTGCCGACACCGTTCACACCGACGAACAAGATGACGGTCAACCCGTCCTGCATGTTCAACTCGCGGTCTGACTCGTCTTCTTGTAGACGTTTCGCCACGACTTCGACGAGGGCGTCGCGGACGGCGACCGGGTCTTTCAAATTGCGACGCTTCACTTCTTCTTTTAAATCTTCGACGAGGTCCATCGTCGTCGTCACACCGACATCCGCCTGGATGAGCAAATCTTCAAGTTCATCGAAGAAGTCCTCATCGACTTCACGGAACCGATAGACGAGGTCGTTGACGGCGCTCGCGAACCCGTCACGTGTTTTCGTCAACCCGTCTGTAAACTTTTGCGACACCTCTTGGGTCGAGGTCGTCAATTTATCTTTTAA
>NZ_LYTG01000105.1:0-8960 GCF_001816105.1 Exiguobacterium sp. SH31 | reverse complement strand
AAAAAACTCAAGTTAATTCCTCCATCTCTTCATCTGTCTCGACGACACGTTTCGCTTCTGATAATTCGACCGAAAGTACCTCCGAGACACCGTTTTGTTGCATCGTCACGCCATAGAGCGTGTCGGCCGCCTCCATCGTCCCTTTACGGTGGGTGATGATGACGAACTGTGTATCGATCGACAACGTGCGGACGTATTCACCGAACCGGTGGACGTTCGCCTCGTCGAGCGCCGCCTCGACCTCGTCGAGCACGCAGAACGGGACAGGGCGCGTCTTTAAAATCGCAAATAAGAGCGCGATCGCGGTCAGTGCCCGTTCGCCACCAGACAACAGACTTAACGTCTGTAACTTTTTGCCGGGCGGTTTGGCGACGATATCGATCCCTGTGTTTAATAAATCAGTCGCATCGACGAGTTTAAGGTCGGCCTCGCCGCCTCCGAACAGTTCTTTGAACGTCTGTTTGAAATGCGTGCGGACGGTCGCATACGTCTCGTTGAACAACCGTGTCACTTCTCGGTCCATTTCGGAGATGACGTCGTACAGGTCCTGTTTCGCATTGACGAGATCGTCTCGCTGTTCAGACAAGAACGTGAACCGTTCATTGACGAGTTCAAACTCTTCGATCGCACTCAAGTTGACCGGTCCGATCTCCTCGATTTGACGGACGAGCAACTTGAACTCTTCTTTCGCCTCGTCGAGCGGGATCGATAATACCGGGAGCAGGTCGTAGACGAGTCCACGTTCTTCGAGGGCGTCTAGTTTCCACTGCTGTTTCAACTCGAGTTCATTCGCCTCAGTTTCAAGCTTACGGACGTCGGCCTCGAATTGGCGGCGAACGTCCGTCGCCTGCTGTTCACGCTGTCTGAGGATACGGTGTGTCTCTTCCTCTGTTTTCAGCGTTTGCGACTGCGCTTCAATTCGCCCTTTCAACACTTTCATCTGCTCCGTCGCCCCGTCATGCTCGATTCGAAGTTCCGCGGATGAGACGATCCGTCCGCTTTCGAGCCGCTCTAGTTCGTGTTTGATTTGATCGAGTCGGGTCGTCTGTTTGTCGACTTCGGCAACGAGCCGTTCGACTTCCGTATTCACCCGATCCAGGTCAAGCGTATGACGTTGCAGGTCGAGCTCGTTTAGACGGATTGCCTCTTGCAATTGCCCCGTCGTCTCCGCGCCTTTCGCCTGCTCCGCACGCAACTGCTCGAGCTCTGTCCGCAGCGACGTCTGCAACACTTCCGTCGCCTCGAGTTCACTTGCGAGGCGCGTCAATTCTGCCGAAGATGTTTCAATCGTATGCGTATAGCGATTCATCTCGTGATCGAACAGTTCGAGTTGCGCTTTCGCGTCCTGGGTCGTCCGCTCTAATTCCCGGAACGAGGTCTCTAACGCCCGGAGCGTCTCTTCCTCTTGCCGTTTCCGTGTTCTGAGCGTGTGGAGCGACTGTTTGAGACGACTTGTCTCCGCTTCATACTCCGTCACACGAAGCTGCTGTTCGTGCAGCATGGCCAACCCTTGCGTCAATCCTTGTTTCAAATCATCGAGCTCTCTTGACTGGGTGAACAGGGCGACGCCTTGTTTCCGGCTCCCCCCTGTCATCGAACCACCGACGTTGACGATATCGCCGTCGAGCGTGACGATCCGGTAGCGATAGCCCGTCGTCTGAGCGATCCGGTTCGCGACCTCGAGCGTCTTGGCCACGATGACGGCCCCGAGCAAGGACCGTTTCAATTTGTCAAACAAAGGTTCCGTCGTCACGAGGTCCGATGCGATGCCGACGAAGCCGTCCATCGCCTCGAGACGATGGGCGACCTCGCTCGGGATAAAGCGCTCTTTCACCGTCGTCATCGGGACGAACGTAGCCCGCCCGGCATTAGCCCGGCGCAACTTGTCGATCTCACGGCGTCCGACCGCTTCATCTTCGACGACGACGTGTTGTTGCGTTTGACCGAGTGCCGTCTCGATGGCGGCCTCATATGATGGGAGCACTTGAATCAGCTCTGCAACTGCTCCGAGCACGCCGCTCGCACGGTCTTTCAATACGAATTTGACGGCATGGAAATACCCTTCGTATGATTGCTTCATCCGCTCTAACATGTCGATCCGGTCTTCGGTCTTTTGACGGCGCCGGTCGAGGTCATGATACGATTGTTCGGCTCGCGACAACTTTTCTCGGAGCGCGACTTCCTTAGCGACCAATGCCTCTTCTTCGGCCAACAGTTCCTGCCAAGCCGTACGTACCGCTTCAAGACGATCTCGGTTTGCATCGAGCGAGGCGGTCTGTTCGGTTCGAACATCAAGCCGGTCCTTGTTCTCACGCAAGAGACGTGCTTTCGCTTCCTCTGCCTGTTCGATGTCACGTCGTTCCCGTTTCTGTTGGTTGCTGAGCGTGGCTCGTGTCGTTGCTAGTTCGAACGCTTCACTTTGAAGCTGTTCGATCTCCGCGTTGAAATCGCGAGTCGCCGCCGTAAGCTTCCGCGCGAGCTCGTCACGTGTCGTCTCAACGGCCTGCAACGCTTCTGACTTCAAGGCTTTGTCCGTTTGAGCGACCGACAATCGCGACTGCAATTGCTCTGTCTCTTCGACCAACTCCGCGCGTTGGCGCTCGAGTCGTTCTTTCGTCTCTGCTCCGTGTTCTTCTCGCGCTTTGGCGAGTTTAATATCTCCTGAGAGCCGTTCGAGCTCAGTCGCTTGAAGACGCTCATCCTGATGGAGCGTCTCGAGGACGGCCCGATGCTCGGTCAATGTTTCCTCGAGCGCGGCCCGTTCGGTGACGAGCGCGTTCAGCGCCGCTTCTTGGTTGCGTAACTGTTCTTCTGCTGCCGTCTGTTGTGTTGTGGCGAAAGTGATTTTCGCCTTGAGCTCGGTGATCTCGGCACCGAGAATCCCGGTCTCGAGGTCGTCATGCCGCGCCTTGGCGACTTGGAACTCTCGAGCGAGTGCCGCTTGTTCACGAAGCGGTTCGACCCGGTCGGCAAGTTCATATAAGATATCGTCGACGCGCGACAAGTTCAGCTCGGTGTCTTGCAACTTTCGTTCCGCTTGTTTTTTGCGTTGGCGGTACTTCAACACGCCGGCCGCTTCTTCAATGACGGCGCGGCGATCTTCCGGTTTACCCGAGATGACTTGTTCGACCCGTCCTTGCCCGATGATCGCAAACGCGTCACGGGACAAACCCGTATCCATGAACAAGTCGATGACATCTTTCAGGCGGCACGGCTTTTTATTCATGAAATAGTCGCTGTCGCCACTGCGCGTCACGCGTCTCGTCACGCTCACTTCTTCATACGGCAGGCGCAAGTGCGCATCGCTATTATCTAAAACGAGCGTCACTTCGGCGACGTTGCGGTGGTTCTCGCCTTCGCTACCAGCAAAGATGACATCTTCCATTTTCGCCCCACGGAGCGATTTGGCCGACTGTTCGCCGAGTACCCAGCGAACAGCGTCCGATATATTTGATTTCCCGCTCCCGTTCGGTCCAACCACGGCTGTCACGCCGGGACGGAAATCTAGTTCAATCCGCTTGGCAAACGATTTAAAGCCAGCGAGTTCGATTCGTTTTAAGTGCATCGTGACCATCCTATCCTAAGTAAGCATTCATTCGTTTATTTTACCACAGTTGCTAGTTCGTCAAAATGCTAGAATCATGCTATTCTAAAAAGAACTGTAGAAAGGGGTACTACACATGACGAATGAACAAATGATCGAGGAAATCCTCGATAAAATGAACATCATCAACCGCGGTGCGATCAAGGCGGAAGAATATAACAAAGCCGATGCATCGGCCGTGAAAGAGATTTACGACTACGTGATGAACCGGTCATCACTCTCGATTTCTGAAGTCGACGGTCTCGTCGAAGAACTTGGCCAATTGACGTAACCAAAAGGAGTGGACCCGCGCGGGTCCACTCCTTTTTTTATAGGCCGGCGTACCGCCGATTGAATTCGATCAACGCTTCTTTAGCCGCGATCTGCTCGGCTTCTTTCTTCGAACGACCGATCCCTTCGCCGACGATATCGTCACTGAGACGAGCGTGGGAGACGAATTCACGGCTGTGGGCCGGACCGCGTTCTTCGATGATCGTATACGTGACCGGGCCGAGCCCTTCGCGCTGTACACTCTCTTGAAGTTGACTCTTATAATCGGTCTGCTCTTCAAACACACCGGCTAAGACTTTCGGAAAAACCGCTTCGGCGAGGAACTGTTCTACTGGTTCGATCCCTTGGTCAAGGTAGAGGGCGGCGATGTATGATTCGAACACATCGGCGAGTAACGCGGGACGTTTCCGTCCGCCCGTCAGCTCTTCCCCTTTTCCAAGCAAGATAAAATCAGAGAAAGCGTAGGCTTCGGCAAAGTTCACGAGCGATGGCTCACAAACGATGGCCGCCCGTAACTTCGTTAATTCCCCCTCGGAGCGCTCCGGATACGTCTCATATAAAAACCGGGACACTGTCAACTCGAGCACCGCGTCTCCTAAAAACTCTAACCGTTCATTGTCTTTTTTCAAACCGCGTTGTTCATTGACATATGATGAATGGGTGAACGCCTGCATTAACAGTTCTTGATTCGTAAATTTCACACCAAGTCGTTCCTCGAGTGACGTGAACTTCTCCACGATACGTGCTCGCTCCACTTCATTTCGTCGGCGTCTTTGCGCCGACCCTTGACGGTCGAACCGTCGCTTATCCTTTGTCATAAGTCCCTCCGTGTATAAGCACAAGCCCACCGCTCATTATGAGCGGTGGGAGGCTTGATTACAATTTTGTTTCGATGTAAGACACAACGTCGCCCACAGTTGCAAGCTTCTCGGCATCTTCGTCTTCGATTGTGATATCGAACTTGTCTTCAAGGTCCATGACCATTTCCATCACTTCGAGCGAGTCCGCACCGAGGTCGTCTTTAAATGATTTTTCGGCTGTGATTTCAGAAACGTCTTTCCCGAGTTTCTCTGCTACTGCTGCTTGTACGTCTACTAAGATTTGTTCTTTTGTCATGATAAAATCCCTCCAAAGTAAATTATATTAAATGTACTACAATTGGTAAAGTTCTGTTTTTACGCCATCGTCATGCCGCCGTCGACGGCGATCGTCTGCCCGGTCACGTAAGCGGCCTCGCTTGACGCGAGAAACGAGACGATGCTCGCCACGTCTTCGACTTGGCCGAAGCGATTGAACGGAATTTGTCCGAGCGTCGCTTCGCGCTGCGCGTCTGTCAACGCACCGGTCATGTCGGTCTCGATAAAGCCTGGACAGACCGCGTTCACCGTCACGTGACGGGCCGCGAGCTCGCGCGCCACCGATTTTGTGAGTCCGATGAGTCCAGCTTTCGCTGCCGCATAGTTCGCTTGTCCGGCGTTCCCCGTGATTCCGACGACCGAGGCGATGTTGATGATGCGCCCTGATTTCGACTTGAGGAGCGGACGCGTCGCCGCTTGCGACGTCAAGAACGCGCCTTTCAAGTTCGTCGCGAGCACATCGTCAAAGTCGGTCTCTTTCATGCGCATGAGCAGACCGTCTCGTGTGATCCCGGCGTTGTTGACGAGGCAATCCAAACGGCCGAACGTATCGACTGCCGTCTTGACGAGTGCTTTCACATCGTCAGCGTTCGAGACGTCCGCTTTGACGGCGATCGCCTCGCTGCCCGCCGCTTCAATGGCTGCAACGACTGCTTTTGCTTGCTCGACACTACCCGAGTAATTGACGACGACTCGAAAGCCGTCTTCCCCTAAACGCTTCGCGATGGCGGCCCCGATACCCCGGGACGCACCCGTCACGATTGCTACTTGGTCATGCACGCACTTCTCCCCCTAACGCTGCAACCTCTTCTAACGTCGTCACTTGTTTAAGTGTCACGTTTTTATCGATTCGTTTGATGAGCCCGGACAACGGTGACGTCGAACCGAACTCGATGAACGTATCGACCCCCTCAGCAATCGCTTTCCGCACACAGTCCTCAAACCGGACCGAGGCGTACAGTTGCTCGGTGAGAAGAGCTTTTAGTTTCTCGGCGTCAGTATGGACCGCCGCGTCGACGTTCGAAATGATCCCAATCGTCGCATCTTTGAACGGTGACGATGCGAGCACATCTTTAAACCGTGTCGCAGCAGGCATCATATACGAGCTATGAAACGCGCCTGACACGTCTAGCGGCAACACGCGTTTCGCCCCAGCCTGTTTTAAGTCTGTCTCTGCTTGTTTGACCGCGTCGACGTGACCCGAAATGACGAACTGGCCCGGACAGTTGTAATTGGCGATTTGTACAAGGTTTCCGCTGGCACTGATCTTCTCGGTCAAGTGGAACGCTTCTGCGACATCGGTCATGCCGATGACCGCTGCCATCGTTCCGTCCTTCACCTCGGACATGAGCTTACCGCGCTCACGTACGAGCACACACGCTTCTTCGAGATCGATGACGCCCGCGACGACGAGTGCCGCATACTCACCGACACTATGGCCAATCACGACGTCCGGTTTGGCACCGGTCTTCCCGTGTGCGAGCGCGAGCAGCGCCGCGTGCGCCACGATGGCAGGTTGTGCGACTTCCGTCTGTTGAAGCTCTTCTTTTGATCCGGCCGCCATGACGTCGAGCAAATCAAATCCGAGTCGACGATCAATCGCTTGCATCTGTTCAGGATCGTCTAAGAACGTTTGACCCATACCGACTGTTTGTGACCCTTGGCCGGGAAATATCCACGCTTCTCTCATGTACTCACCTTCTTTACGTTAGTCTGTTGCTTTCGCTTGTTTGATCTTCGCGACGACATCATGGTCAACCATGATTTTCGCCTGTTTGAGCGCACTCATGATGGCTAGTGCGTCACTCGACCCGTGCGCTTTGATGACGGGAGCGTTGATTCCGAACAAGCCCGCACCACCTTGCTCACGATAATCTAATGTTTGTTTCAAGTTTTTCAGTTTCGGTTTTAAGACGAGAGCCGCAAGCTTCGAGACAATATCGCTCGTGAACTGTTCTTTCAACATTTTCATGAGCATTGACGAAGCACCCTCCACACCTTTCAACAAAATGTTTCCGGCAAATCCTTCTGTCACGATGACATCGACGTCACCTGACATCGCCTCGCGGGCCTCGACGTTTCCGACGAAGTGGACCGGAGCCTGTTCGAGGAGGGGGAACGCTTCTTTCGTCAGCGCGTTTCCTTTCCCAGCCTCCGTCCCAATGTTTAGGAGTGCGACACGTGGGCGCTTGATGCCGCGGACGTGCTCGGCGTATAGCGAACCCATGATCGCGTAATCAACCAAATGTTCTGCCTTAGCGTCCGGATTGGCCCCGACATCTAAGACGACGACACCGCTACCCGTATATGTAGGGAACGTTGGCGACAGTGCCGGACGTTCGATTCCAGGAATCCGACCGATGACAAAAAGCGAAACCGCCATGAGCGCCCCGGTGTTCCCGGCCGATACGAGTCCATCTGCTTTCCCGTCTTTGACGAGCTGAGCCGCTACGACGAGCGAGCTGTCTTTTTTCCGGCGAACCGCCCGGACCGGTTCATCTTCGCCTGTGATGACTTCGCTCGCAGGAACGACTGTAATCCGCGGGTCGGTCAACCCGTAGGATGCAAGCTTCACTCCATCACCGACTAGAAACAGTTCCATCTGCTCGTCCGGAAAACTTTCAGCAAATTGTTTTACGCCGTCCACGATTGCTTTTGGGGCATGATCCCCACCCATTGCATCAATTGCTAACTTCATACTTGTTCCTCCTCACCGCGACGATAAATCGTGAAGTCTCCGCTAAAGACACACTCTTCGCCGACATAACTATCCACTGAGACGTCCGTCCGTCCGTCTCGACGCAGTTTGACAACACGAGCCTTGGCAACGACTCGCTCTCCGAGATGAACTTGGCGACTAAACCGGATTTCCGCTTTAGTGGTCAACGCCAGTTCGTCGTCGATGAGCGCCACCGCTAACGAGTTGGCCTGAGCGAACAAGACGTGTCCACGGGCGATCTCATTGCGGCTAAAGACGTGTTCTCTTTCCATGTCGAGAACCGAGATGGCCGATTCGTCGAGTTTCAAGTCAATCATATCACCGATGACCTCGCTCATTGCGAGCGACTTCACTTCATCGAGGTGCTCCGAAGCAACATGCTTGATCCGTTCCCGGACTTCAGGAATTTTAAGCTCCATCCGATCGAGACGGATCGTTTGAATGCTGACGGCGAACTGCTTCGACAGCTCGTCGTCTTTAATGAACGGGTTATGTTCAATCGTCTCTTGCAGTAAGCGTTGCCGCTCCTTCTTAGGTACCCGCATTCAGTTCCCTCCTAAACTCTTCCCTAAAGAACTTAATACCTGGTACTAATAGCAGTATATATTCTTTAGTTTTAATTTTCAAGTGTTATTCTAACCTTTCACCGACAAGTAAGTCGAGTCGCTTCAAGTATTGACGCAGCGGTCTGTACGAGGACTCCTGCCAAAACGTCTCGCTGCCGAGCAAGCGGACGGCGTCTTGCATCGCCACTTCCATCACTTTGAGGTCGAGCACCGGGTCGGCGACACGGAAACTCGGCAACCCGCTTTGGGCTGTCCCAAAGAAGTCGCCGGCGCCGCGGAGTTCTAAATCTTTTTCCGCTAACACGAATCCGTCGTTCGTCTCCGTCATCGTCTTCAAGCGGAGCTTACCGACATCAGACTTCGGGTCTCCTACTAATATACAATAAGATTGATGTGCGCCTCGACCGACGCGCCCCCGTAACTGATGGAGCTGGGCCAAACCGAACCGTTCCGCATCGTGGATCACGATGAGCGAGGCGTTCGGCACGTTCACCCCGACCTCGACGACCGTCGTCGACACGAGAATTTGCAGGGAGTTGTCAGCGAACGCCTTCATCACTTCATCTTTCTCGGCACTCGACAGTTTTCCGTGCATGAGTCCGACCGCATAGTTCGGGAATCGCTCGTTGAGTAAATGATACAACTCGGTGGCACTCTCGACTTCG
>NZ_LYTG01000104.1:0-53016 GCF_001816105.1 Exiguobacterium sp. SH31 | reverse complement strand
CGTATCGGATTCCTCGATCAATGGCGCGATGACGTACGCTTGACGTCCGAGTGACAGTTCGCGCTCGACCATCGTATGCACCCTGTCGATTTGATCCGTTTTCGCCCAATACGTCTCGATCGGCTTCCGGCCGGCCGGCATCTCATCGATCGTCGACACATCCATCTCCCCGAACGCGCTGATCGCGAGCGTCCGCGGAATCGGCGTCGCCGTCATATACAAGACGTCCGCAAGATCGGCCTTGTCTCGTAACATTTTCCGCTGCTCGACGCCGAACCGGTGTTGCTCGTCCGTGATCGCCAAGTGCAGACGCGAAAACTCAACCGGCCCTTGAATCAAGGCGTGCGTGCCGACGATGATGTCGACGTCACCCGCTTTGATCGCTTCGAGCAACGTAGCGCGCGCCTTCCCTTTGACCGAACTCGTCAATAAGGCGACACGGATCCCGTACGGCTCGAACAGTTGTTCAAGCGAAGCGACGTGCTGCTCGGCCAAAATTTCGGTCGGCACCATGAGCGCGCCTTGATAACCCGCGTTCACTGTCGCATACAAGGCGATCGCGGCAACGACTGTCTTCCCGCTCCCGACATCCCCTTGCAACAGGCGATTCATGCGTTCGGGCTTCTCGATATCACTCACGATCTCACGAATGACGCGCGTCTGTGCACCCGTCAACGGGAAGGCGAGCCGCCTGACGAACTCGTTCAGTTGCGTTTTTTCGAGCGTGAGCGCCCTTCCTTTCCCGGAACGCTCCATCTTTCGAAACGCCTGAAGCTTTAATTGATAGAGCAGGCATTCTTCGTACACATAACTGCGGCGCGCTTGTTTGTACATGTCGATCGAATCAGGGAAATGCATCCCTCTGAGCATCGACGCCCGGTCCTCCAAGCGGTAACGCAAGCGGATGGATTCCGGCAGCCGGTCCTCAAACGTCGTCGTCTGATCGAAGGCGAGTTTGACGATTCGACTGAAATTCTTTTGCGTCAATCCGGCCCGAAGCGAATAGATCGGCTGTAACCCGTCCGCAAGCTCACCGAACTCGAGATCGGTCGCGCTGATCGTCATCCGGTTCATGTCCCATTTCCCTTTGACCGTCACCGTCGCACCAAGCGCCAGTTTGTCTTTATAGAAAGCGCGGTTGAACATCGTCACATGGACGACGTAGCGCTCTTCTAACAACAGCCGGAACTGAAGTCGATTTTTACCTTTACTATAATAGCGGACGAGCGGTTCCGCTTGAACGGTCCCACTCCATTTGACGAGGTCCCCGTGGACTGCCGTCGTCACGGTGCCGCTGTTATAATTTTCATAACGAAACGGGACGTGCTCTAGCACGTCCTCGATTCGTTCGAGACCCATCGTCTCTAGTTTTTTGGCCATCTCTGGCCCGACCCCTCGGAGCGTCGTCAACGCGTCACTGTTTGGCATTTTCTTTCTCTCCAAAAATATTGCGTTCGATCCGACGTGCTGTCGGTGTGTTGGCGAGTCCGCCCCGCGCCGTCTCTTTCAAGGCGGTCGGCATCATTTGACCAATCTCGTACATCGCCGAGATGACTTCATCGCACGGGATGCGGGACGTGATGCCGGCGAGCGCCATATCAGCCGCGACGACCGCGTTCGCCCCACCCATGGCGTTCCGTTTGACGCAAGGTACTTCGACGAGACCCGCTACCGGATCGCAGACGAGCCCGAGCATGTTTTTCAAGGCGATCGCAAACGCCGTCGCCGACTGTTCCGGCGTCCCGCCGGCCGCTTCGACAATGGCTGCTGCAGCCATACCGGTCGCGGAACCGACTTCGGCCTGACAGCCTCCGGCCGCACCCGAAATCGAGGCGTTGTTCGCAACGACGAATCCGAACGCGCCCGAGGTGAACAAATACCGAATCATCGCATCGCGGTCCATCTCGAGACGGTCCTTGACCGCAAATAGCGTCCCCGGTACGACCCCAGCGCTCCCCGCCGTCGGTGTCGCGCAAATCCGTCCCATCGCCGCATTCACTTCGTTCGTGCCGATTGCTTTGGCGACGGCATCTAAAATCAAGTCACCGGCAAGTGATTTGCCCGACCGGACATAGTCTTGCATGAGCACGGCGTCATTCCCAGTCAGCCCCGTCACAGACGTCACGCCTTGCATCGCCCGCTCGACCGCTTCTTCCATCACTTCAAGGTTACGTTCCATCATCGCCATGACCTCTTCTCGTGTCGAGCGTCTGACGTGGACTTCTTGCTCGATCATCACTTCAGAGATCGGGATGTTTCGTTCCGTTGCCGTCCGTACTAATTCTTCTACTGATTTAAACATAGTCGTTTCTCCTTATTCCCCAAAGATGGCTACCCGTTCGATTTGAGGTAACCGTTCCAGTTCCGCTAATACGTCTTTTGGCATCGGTTCATCCATTTCAATCGCCATCAAGGCTTGCTTGCCTTTTTCATGACGGCTCACTTCCATATGCCCGATGTTCAGTTCGTGCTTGGCGAGTATGCCCGTCACGGCCGCGATCGCCCCGAAGCGATCGTGATGCAAGACGACGAGTGCCGGTCCACCGCCGGAAAGCTTGAGCGGGAATCCGTTCAATTCGGTGATTTCAATCGTGCCACCGCCAATCGAGATCCCAACGATCTCAAACGTCCCCTCCGCGTCCTCGAGATGAACCCGGGCCGTGTTCGGATGATCCGTGAGCGCGTCGCTCGTCTCAAAGACGACTTTGATTCCCCGCTCTTTCGCGATGTCGAGCGCTTGCGGGATGCGAAGATCGAACGTATCGAATCCCATGATGCCTCCGACGATGGCGACGTCTGTCCCATGACCTCGATACGTGTCGGCGAACGACCCGTAAAACGTGATCCGCGCGAGGTCCGGCGTTCGGCCGAACAGTTTGCCGGCCATAAGACCGATGCGTGCGGCTCCGGCCGTATGCGAACTCGATGGTCCGACCATGACCGGTCCGATAATATCAAACACACTGCGATATTTCATCGCATTTCCCCCTTTCAAAAAAACCCTACCTTCATTATACAGAAGGCAGGGCTGAGATACAGCTTATTCCACACTAAAAATGTAGGAGTAGAGCGGTTGTTTACCGTCATGAACTTCGATTTCAATCTCATCGTTCTTCGATTCGATGTAAGCCGAGAGTGCTGCGACGTCTTCCGCCGACGAACCTTCGCCCGTCAAGATCGTGACAATCTCATCATCCGCGTCTACGAGTGCATCTACGAGCGCTTTTGCCGCTTCTAGACTCGATTTTGATGATGCGACGATTTTCTTCTCGGCAATCGCCATATGATCATCTTTACGAATCTCGACACCGTCGATACTCGTGTCACGGACAGCGTAAGTCACTTGTCCTGACTTGACTGTAGTTGCGGCCGTCTTCATGACCAGCTCGTTCGTCTCGACATCCGCTTCAGGATTGAACGCGATGGCAGCCGCTAGTCCTTGTGGTACCGTCTTCGTCGGAATGACCGAGACGCCGCAAGGTGCGACCGATGCCGCTTGCTCAGCGGCCATGATGATGTTCGAGTTGTTCGGGAAGATGAAGACGTGCTCGGCGTTCGCCGCTTCAATCGCTTTGACGATGTCTTCCGTCGACGGGTTCATCGTCTGCCCGCCTTCGATGACATGTGCGGCACCGAGCGAACGGAACAGTTCACTGACACCTTCACCCATGGCGACAGTGACGATCGCGTAAGGCACTTTCGCTTTGACGGCAGTCGCCTGAACGCCGTGCTGGTTGGCACCGTGCTCTTCTTCAAGAATCGTCGAATGCTGTTGACGCATGTTCTCGATCTTGACCGCGACAAGCTCACCAAAACGTTGTCCTTTCGTGATGACGTCGCCCGGCGTCTCGACGTGAACGTGGACTTTGAGCAACTCTTCGTCGGCGACGACAAGGAGCGAGTCGCCGAGTTCAGACAGCTCGTTACGGAACACGTCCTCATCGAACGGAGTCTGTTTCAACTTTTCGTCTTGGAAACGGACCATGATCTCCGTGCAATATCCAAATTCGATATCTTCCGTCGACATGAAACCTTGCGCAGCATGGTGTTCTGCCTCAACGAGGGCATCCATGACCGGTGCGTGCGGCTTCTCGAGCTCTTTCCCTTCAAGGCTCGCGAGGAACCCTTCATAGATGACGAGGAGACCTTGACCGCCTGAGTCGACGACACCGACTTCTTTTAAGACCGGCAACAAATCAGGTGTCCGCTCGAGCGAAGCTTTCGCTTCCGTGATCACTTGCTCCATGAACTCATTGAAATCGCTCGTCGACTCAGAAGCACGGAGCGCTTCGTCGGCCGCTTCACGAGCAACCGTCAAAATCGTTCCTTCAACCGGTTTCATAACCGCCTTGTATGCCGTGTCAACGCCACGTTTGAGTGCCTCGGCAAAGTCGAGTGTCGACAATTCTGTCTTTCCTTCGATCGATTTACCGAAACCACGGAATAATTGGCTCAAAATAACACCCGAATTCCCACGGGCCCCCATAAGTAGGCCGCGGGCAAATTTCGATGACACGTCAGCGATGTTCGCTGTGTCGAGTGCGGCCACTTCCTTCGCACCTGAAGTCATCGTCAAATTCATGTTCGTTCCCGTGTCGCCGTCTGGGACCGGGAAGACGTTAAGCGAATCCACGTAATCTGCATTTTGGCTCAAGTTGGCTGCACCGTTTGCGACCATTTGCGCAAACACCAATCCATCTAAACGTTTTAACCCCACACCAAATCCTCCTTCGTTCTCGTCAGTCATTCGTCAGACGAACGCCTTGTACGAATATATTTACCGACGAAACGTTTAATCCTAAAGTTTCACCGAGCGTGTATTTCACACGACTTTGCACGTTGTACGCGACTTCTGACACTTTCGTCCCGTAGCTCACGATGATGTGCATATCGATATGTACGTCTTCTCCATCTTGACGTACGACAACGCCACGCGCATAGTTCTCACGTTTGAGCAGTTCTGCGATCCCGTCTTTCAGTTGAGCTTGTGACGCCATTCCTACGACGCCGAAGCATTCCATCGCCGCACCGCCCGCGAGTGTCGCGACCACGTCGTTCGTGATATCAATATTGCCATATGTTGTCTTCATTTCAATTGCCATATGGAGTAGCCTCCTTTATTCGGAATGATTCCTACAGTATATTCTACAATAAGTACCTAGTTATTAAAAGGACATGCCCCTAAACTCGGTCAATTGTAACCGCAACCCTCATTCATTATTAAAATCCTCATCCGTAATGTCAAGTTTTTTTCTTGTCATCCGGTTATTTTCTAGTTGCATCGTGAAAAAACCCATGCTAATATAAACGAGTGTCTATTAGGACGAACCCACATAAAAAAGGAGGGGAAACGCATGGCACGTAAATGCTACGTAACAGGTAAGTCACCTAAGTCAGGTAACAACCGTTCGCACGCACTCAACAAGACAAAACGTACTTGGGGTGTAAACGTACAAAAAGTTCGCATTCTCGTTGACGGTAAACCTAAACGAGTTTGGGTTTCAGCTCGCGCTCTTAAATCAGGTCTCGTTGAACGCGTATAATTACCATACACGAACGAAATAAATCCCAGCGGCATACGCCGATGGGATTTTTTTGTTTACTTCTTTATATACATAATCAAGACGTTGCCACTGTGAACGAGCAAGTCCGCCTCTTCTGCCGACCACTCGTTTGAAATCGTCAGCGCCTCATAGCTGACGACGTCATGGTTCTCGAGCGGGTACTTGACGCCACGAATCGAGACCGAGGCCCGTTTCCAAGGTACGAGCGACAAGTAATGGTCAGGACGACGCGGGAGACGATAGTCCCCTTTTCCGACGAGACGGACTTCTTGCCCGTCTGCGAACAACCGCATCTCGGGGTACGCCTCGAGCAGACCGACGTTGCTGAGCGTCATATCGAGCCTGCCCCCGAGTGCACCGTACACGTCGATCACGTCCGCCCCTTTCCCTCGTGCCGCCTCGAGGGCGATCTCAAGGTCGGTCACGTCTTTTTCAGACGGATAACGGACAGCTTCCTCCGGCACGGTGCCTGTGAACGAATCAAAGTCACCGACGAGCAGGTCCGGCTTCATCCCACGGTCGAGCAGCGTATGATAGCCGCCGTCGACACCGATGACGTAATCGGCGTTCCGAGGAAGATCAGGGACCGCTTCCGGGCTCGCAGCCACAATCAAGACGCGCATTATCTGATGTCCCGTGTCGCGAGCGTCGCGAAGCGCGGCGCCGACGTGAACAAGAGCACGATCACGACCGCCGAGACGAGGAACGACGGCAACATATACGTCAAGTTATAGCCGAGCGAGTACAAGACGACCGGTCCTTCCGCATACTCGGCGAAGAAGACGATGCCGGAGACGACGTGCGCAACGTAGCGGAGCGCCGAGCCGATCAACGCCCCGAGAATCAAATAGAACGTGAGCGTTTTCTTGGCGCCGTCTTTTGCCGACTGTTTGACTTGACCGGCGAAGATGCCGGCGACTCCGACGAGGCCGTAGGCGACCGTATAGTCGAGTAAAAATTGGACCGGCGTGAAGATATAGGCCCCAAATAACAGTTGTAGCGTCCCGACGAGCGCGCCCGTCGCGAGTCCGCCTCTCAATCCGTGCCGATACGCCATCACGAGAATCGGTAGCATCGCCAAGCTGACTGCTCCGCCTTGCGGCAACCGATATGGGATGAGCATGTCAAAGATCAGTCCGAGTGAGGCGAACAGCGAGATTTCAATGAGCGCCTGTAGTTTTAAACGTTGTTTCATCTTATTCCCTCCTTGATATGAGTGAACGACAAAAAGCAGCATGACGTAAACGCCATGCTGCTATCGTGTAGCAACGTGCATTTTCGCCACATCCCTACGTCCGTGTGAACGGAACAGGTTCAAAGGGTTAGCTCATGCCTCTCAGCCACAGATGTGACACCCCTTGCGACAATATTTGTTGTTCTATAGATGATTATACACGAGACGCGTTGCGAATGCTATCGATTGCGTCTTTATAGCTCGGTTCGTTATAGATGGCTGAACCGGCAACGAGGACGTCGGCACCTGCGTCGATACAAAGTTTTGCCGTCGCAGGATTTACCCCGCCATCGATTTCGATCTCGAAGTCGAGACGACGCGCTTGGCGCATCTCGCTGAGCGCCGCGATCTTCGGGACGACCGCTTCGATGAACGCTTGGCCGCCAAAGCCAGGGTTCACGGTCATGAGCAACACCATATCGACATCACCGAGCACGTGCTCGATTGACGACAACGGTGTATGCGGGTTCAAGACGACACCGCACTTGGCGCCGGCTCCTTTGATTTGTTGCAATACGCGATGCAAATGGTTTGTCGCCTCGACATGGACCGTGACGATATCGGCGCCTGCTTGAACGAAATCCTCGACGAACCGTTCCGGTTGGTCGATCATCAAATGGACGTCTAATACCATGTCCGACTTGTCACGCAAACTTTTGAGTACCGGCAGTCCAATCGAGATGTTCGGCACGAACTGACCGTCCATGACGTCAAAATGAATGTAATCGGCCCCTGCTTCTTGGACCGCTTTGACCTCTGCCTCAAGGTTGGCAAAATCGGCCGACAGGATCGATGGTGCGATTTTAATCATGTTAGTACCTCCGTTGTCTATCTTTTAATTCCTCCATAAACGTAACATAGTTCGCATAGCGGGTGGAAGCGATTTCTCCGGCCTCGACCGCCGCTTTGACGGCACAACCTGGCTCGTTCAAATGGGCGCAACCACGGAATTTACAGTCATCGTGCCGCAAGACGAATTCAGGGAAACACCAACGCATCTCCTCGACTTCAAGTTCTTCCGGGAACTCAAGACTCGAGAATCCAGGTGTATCGGCGACGAACCCGTCCGCGAGTGTGATGAGCGTGACGTGACGCGTCGTATGCTTCCCGCGGCCAAGCGCTTTCGAAATCTTACCAGTCGCGAGTTCAAGCTCCGGTGCGACCGCGTTCAGCAACGAACTCTTCCCGACGCCGGTCTGTCCGGCGAATACGCTCGTCTTGTCTTTGAACGCGCTGCGGATGAGCTCGATCCCAGCTCCGTCTTCGGTCGACGTCTCAATGACTTGATAGCCGATCGAACGGTATAGCGCTGCCGCCGCACTAATTTTTTCCTTTTCAGCTTCTAGCAACAAGTCCATCTTCGTCAACACGATGATCGGGTGAACTTGCTTCGATTCGATCAAAATGAGAAAGCGGTCAAGCAAATGAAACGAGAATGCCGGCTCTTTCACGGAAAAGAGCAGAAACGCCTGATCGATGTTGGCGATCGGCGGGCGGACGAGATGGTTCGACCGCTCATCGACAGCCATGATGTAGCCGGTCCCGTCCCCTTGGTCTTGAATATCGACGTCGTCCCCGACGACGGGCGAAATGTTTCGGTTCCGGAAGTTTCCCCGGGCGCGACATCTGATTTCAACTTTCGTTTCGGTCATGACATCATAAAACCCACCTTGCAAGCGAATAATCGTTCCTTTCATCCTGTTTCCTCCTTAGAAAAGAGGTGACGCGCACGCCACCTCTTCATTGTGAATCTTTTGCTTGTGCGTATGTCACCGTATCGGTCCGAACGACTTCACCCTCGACTTCAATCGTCGCGGTACCGACTTCGTCCGGAGCAATGACGAGCGTATAGGAATACGTCGTCGTTTCTGTGATCATATCACGCAACACTTCGATCTCACCACGGGCATCGACGGTACGAATGACGACTTCGACCGGTTCCGCCTCGTCACCCTCTGCCGGCGGTTCGATTTCGACGTCCACTTCCCGCTCGATCGAGATGTCGGTCGGCTCGACTCCTTGTGAGACGATGACCGTCAGTTCCGTTCCCGGATCGACCGCCGTCCCTGACGTCGGCAGTTGACGAATGATTTGATTCGCTGGGATACTCGTCGAATACTCATCGCGTTTCACGATTTTCAAGTTGTTTTGCTCGGCATAAGTTGACGCTTCTTCGAACGTATAGCCCGTCAAATTAGCAAGCTCGATTTTATTGCTGCCGGTCGAGACGACGAGCGTGACCGTCTCTTCCGACGCGATGACTTCTTCACCTGGCGTGATCGATTGCGAAATCACATCTCCGCTGTCGACCGTTTCGGACGCTTCGGATTGGATTTCAATATCTGTGAAATCAAGATCTTTCAACGTTCGTTCCGCTGCTGTTTGGGACAACCCCTCGACGTCAGGCATCTCGACCGTCTCTTTCCCAGCGGACACGACGATGGTGACGACCGTTCCGCGCTTCGGCTTCCGCCCAGGTTGAGGATTCTGCGAAATCACGTCGCCTTCAGACACGTTGTCACTCACCCGGTCCGTCGTCTCAACGACAAATCCGGATGCTTCTAGTTCAGTCGTCGCATCACCGACGCTCATGCCGACGACATCAGGCACGACGGCACGTGACATTTCATCTGCAACCACATACGCCGCCACTCCGCCACCGATCAATAGAAGAACGAGCACTAGCCAGAGCCACCACTTCTTTTTCTTTTGTTTCTTCGGCGTCGCTGATTCCGGCTCGACTGCAGCTACAGGCTGCTTGACGACTTCTTTCGGTTCTTCCGGAACGACAGGCGCCATGACGAGCGTCTGATCAAACTCGTCTTGTTCTGTCGGCCTCCGTTTCGGTTCGTCCGCGCGGTCTGGGCTGAGCGACGTCAAGCAGTCTTTTTTAAAAGCAGCGACCGAGGCATGCCGTGCCCCTGGCGATTTGGCGAGCGCCTGCATAATACAGTTCTCAAGCGCTTGTGGAATTTTAGGGTTCAAGTCGAGCGGTCGGATCGGATCATCTTGCAAATGTTGCAACGCGACCGCGACAGGTGTCTCACCGATGAACGGGACTCGTCCTGTCACAAGTTCGTACAGCACCGCACCGAGCGAATAAATGTCTGACTTCTCATCAGCAAACTTGCCACGCGCTTGTTCCGGAGAGAAATAGTGGACCGACCCGAGGACTGACATCGTATGGGTCAGCGTCGCGTTCGACATGGCCACGGCAATCCCGAAATCGGTCACTTTGACGTTCCCGTTTTGGTCGATCATCATGTTTTGCGGTTTGATATCCCGATGAATGATGCGATGGGCATGGGCATGATCGATCGCATCACAAATCTGTCCCATGATCCGCAACGATTCCTCGATTGATATGTACTCTTCCTGTAAATATTGTTTGAGCGTCATACCATCGACATGTTCCATGACGATGTAATAAATGTCTTGTTCATCTCCGACGTCATAAATGGCGACGATGTTTGGATGGTTCAGACTGGTTGCCGCATGGGCTTCTCGTTCGAACCGGCGTATAAATTGTTCGTTATGCGAGAATTCAGATCGTAACACCTTAATGGCGACGGTTCGGTTTAAAATCTCATCGTGAGCCCGGTAGACATTTGCCATGCCGCCGCTACCGATTTGTTGTTCGATCCGATAACGATCGTTGATTCGTTCTCCACTTCGCATCGGATTCATCCTCTCTTTCTATCTGTAAATTGGACGAGCGCCACAGTGATGTTGTCGCTCCCACCCAATCGGTTGGCTTGATCGATCAACATGTCCGCCTTAGCGTCCGCAGAGATGGGACGAGTTAAGGCGTGTTTGATAGCTTCATCTGTCAGGTGAGTCGTCAAGCCATCCGTACAGATTAAAATCGTGTCGAACTCGGGTTCGGCAAACACTTGCAGATCAGGTTCGACGTGCTCTTTTGAGCCGATCGCACGGGTGATAATATTTCGTTTCGGGTGGATCCGCATTTCTTCTTCTGTCAATTCCCCAAGTTGTTTTAGCACGTTGACGTAAGAATGGTCTTCCGTCAATTGTTGGAGTGTACCGCCACGAAGGGCGTAGACGCGGCTATCTCCGACGTGTACGATGACAATCGTTTCGTCATGCCAACAGACGCCAGCGATGGTCGTCCCCATCATGACGAGATTAGATTGCTTCGCGAATTCAAGCACTTGCTCATTTGCCAGCTCCACGTTGTCACGGAACCAAGTCTCCATCGCTAACGGTGTGGCCGGAAGCGTCGGAAAAGCGCGACGAAACTGCTCGATGACGAGCTGACTAGCGACCTCTCCTGCTTCATGCCCCCCCATGCCGTCGGCCACGAGGGCGATCCCGGCATGCTCGTCTCCTAAAATCAAGACGGCATCCTCGTTTTGAGCCCTCACCTGCCCACGGTCGGTTCGGTATGCTAATTCCATCTTCCTGATTACCTCGTTTCTTGTTCGCGCTCCTTCGCTCGAAGCTGCCCACAAGCCGCATCGATATCCGAACCTTGTTCGCGACGAATCGTCACGTTCACTTTTCGATCTTTGAGCACTTTTTCAAAGGCAAAAATTTGATTACGTGGCGTGCGCACATAGTCGCGCTCAAGCACATGGTTGACTGGAATCAAGTTGACGTGGCATTTGACGCCTTTCAACAAGTCGGCAAGCTTGTGTGCATCTTCTTCTGTATCATTGACGCCACCGAACAAACCGTATTCAAACGTGATACGACGTCCACTCTTCTCCGTGTAATAGTTGACGGCTTCCATCAACTTGTCCAAGTTATAGGCACGGTTGATTGGCATGAGACGTGTCCGAATCTCCGTCGACGCCGCATGAAGCGAGATCGCAAAGTTAATGCGCATCCCTTCGTCGGCGAACTTGTAGATTTTCGGCACGATTCCGCTTGTAGAGACGGTGATATGGCGTGAACCGATGTTCAACCCGTCATCGTGGTTGACCGTACGCAAGAAGCGCATCAATTCGTCATAGTTATCGAACGGTTCGCCGATTCCCATGACGACGATCGAGTCGACACGTTCGCCGCTCACGTCAAGCGCGCGCTGGACGTCGAGGACCTGGGCCGTGATTTCCCCAGCTTCGAGGTTACGTTTCAAACCGCCGAGCGTCGAGGCACAGAACGTGCAGCCGATGCGGCAGCCGACTTGAGTCGTGACACAGACCGAGTTGCCGTATTCGTGGCGCATGAGTACCGTCTCGATCGAGTAGCCGTCTTGGAGCTCGAACAAGAACTTGATCGTGCCGTCTTGCGATTCCTGACGGACGAGTTCTTTTAACGTCGTCAACTGGAACGAAGCATCGAGTTTTTCACGAAGCGGTTTCGACAAGTTCGTCATATCATCGAATGACGTCACACGTTTGACATACATCCAGTCATATAACTGTTTCGCGCGAAACGACTTTTCTCCTGCATCGATGAGCCATTGTTCGAGTTCAGGGTATGTGAGCGAATATAAAGACGGCTTGGCGCCGACTAATGGGTTTTTTTCAACTGCTTTTGGATTCATGTTTATACCTCTTTCTTAAATGCGGCGATGTAGAAGCCGTCAGTTCCGAACGTTGTCGGAAGTAGTTTGAGTTCGGCGCGGTCCGATGACACCATCGGACGTAACACTTCAGGAAGACGATCTCGGAGTGTTTCATCCCACGTCAATCCGTTCGACAATATATAGTCGGCCTGCCGTTCATTTTCAGACGGGTCGATTGTACATGTCGAGTACACTAGCGTACCACCTTGCTTCAGTAGTGGCAAGACAGCGTCGATAATTTCACGTTGGATGATCGGCAGTCCAGAAAGGGATTCTTTGTCCTTCGTCCATTTAATATCTGGCTTGCGGCGAATGACACCTAGACCCGAGCACGGGACATCGAGCAAGATGCGGTCAAAGCTCTCGCGTTCGAACTCATCTCCGGCGTCTCGGGCATCGAGGGCTAGTGCGGTCACTCCATCGATTTGCAATCGCTTCACTTGTCGTTCGATCAGTTTTGCCTTATGAGGGTGAAGGTCGAGCGCCACGAGCGTCCCGCCGTCCATCCGTTCGGCGGTGTGCATCGCTTTGCCGCCTGGCGCGGCACACGCGTCGAGCACGCGTTCGGTCTTCTCGGCACTGAGCGCGTCGGCGACGATCATCGAGCTCTCATCTTGAATCGACAAAAGTCCTGCGTCGATAAACGGCGTCGTATGAACGTTTCCGGACTCGATGACGAGACCGTCTGACGATAGCTCAGAACGTGACGCTTGTACGCCTGACTCGGCGAGGCGTTCGATCATATCGTCGACCGTGATTTGTTTGCGGTTGACGCGAACTGTCACCGGGGCCGGCTCGTTGTTCAACTTGCACATCGCCTCGGTCGCCTCAATCCCGTACGTGTTGATCCAATCCGCGACGAGCCAGTCGGGATGACTGTGCTCGATCGCAATCCGTTCGGCGTCAGGGAGCCCACTCAAATCTGGGAACCCGTCACGGGTGACGTTGCGCAACACGCCGTTGACGAACTTGCCGATGCCGGAGTGCCCACGTTTTTTGGCGATCTCGACCGCTTCGTGTAAGACGGCCCGGTCCGGCACTTTGTCTAAATAGAACAGTTGATACACGCTCATCCGAAGGAGCGGTAAGACGAAACTGTCCAGTTTTTTCGGGTTTTGGACACGCTTCTCCAATATATAATCAAGCGTCCGCTTCCGCCCGAGTGTTCCGTAGACGAGCTCTGTGTAAAGTCCCACGTCTTTTGAAGCTAGCTTTTTTTGGTTTAATAAATCGTTGACCGCGATCGTCGAATAGGCTCCGCCTTGTTCGATTTTGATCAGCGTATCAAGCGCTGCTTGTCTTACGTTCATGTCACCCTCCTAATTGGTCGCCCACTTGCAGCTTTTGTCCGGCACCGCGCATGAACGTGGCACCGTCCATCCGTTTTTTTCCGGCCGGCTGTAACTCTGTCACTTTGATGGCGACGTCATCTCCAGTCGCGACCACAAACCCATCCTCTTCAAGCCGGACGATTGTGCCCGCCTCACCGCTCCCGCTCGTCTTCTCGCTCGCGAACACTTTCACCCGCTCACCCGCGATCAATGTATACGCCGTCGGGAACGGGTTCATGCCACGAATGTGGTTGAAAATCGATGCGCCCGGCTGCGACCAGTCCAGCTGTTCGCGGTCCCGGCTAATGTTCGGTGCGAACGTGACGTCACGTTCGTCTTGCGGTACCGCTTCGATCCAGCCTTCTAAAAAGGCTGGCAACGTCTTGATCAACAGATCAGACCCCGCGACGGCAAGTTTGTCGAACAGCGTACCGACCGTGTCTGTCTCTTCGATCGGGACGATCGTGTTCGCGATCATGTCACCTGCATCCAATTTATCGACCATGTACATGATTGTGACGCCCGTTTCTGTCTCTCCGTCCAAAATTGCTTGATGGATCGGTGCGCCCCCCCGGTATTTTGGAAGGAGCGAGGCGTGTACGTTGATCGCGCCATATGTCGGCGCCTCTAACAGTTCACTCGGCACGATTTGCCCGTAAGCCGCCGTCACAATCAAATCCGGTTCAAGCGCCAAAATATCCTCATAATCGGTGCGAACTTTGATCGGCTGCAATACCGGGATATTATGACGGAGCGCACACTCTTTGACCGGTGTCGGTTTGAGCTCACGCTTGCGGCCGACCGGTTTGTCCGGCTGAGAGACAACACCTACGACATTGTATCCTTCTTCGAGCAAGCGCTCAAGTACGGATACGGCAAACGCCGGTGTACCCATGAAGACGATCCGCTTGTCGGTTCCTGGCTTAGGAACGGCGAGTTTATCGGTGAATAGGACACCGTCTAAATGGTCGATCTCGTGTTGGATGGCGCGCGCGAAGAAGCCGCTTGCTTTCACTTCTTGAAAGCGCCCTTTCATGTCTTGCGTCTTGACGACGATCGACTCATGTCGTTCGACGAATCCGAACTCACCCGGGATGCTCAAGCACCCTTCTAATCCGACGGCTTTGCCTGCGGTCGAAATGATCTCTGGATTGATCAATACGAGCGGACCTGTTTCGTCGTCAGTATGGACGACGGCAAGGCGCTGGTTCAAATTGACTTGCGGCGCGGCCACACCGACGCCATCATACTCATACATCGTGTCAAACAGCCGGTCGACCGTCTGGCGCAACTTCTTGTCAAACTTTGTCACCGGGTCACAGTTGACCCGCAAAATCTCATTTGGAATTTCGACTACTTTATACATTTCGTTCCACCTCACATGAAGACGTATGGATTTACATCTATACTCAATTGATATTCTTTTTTGCTGATCGCTTTCGCCCGCGCTTGTTGCAACATGGCGAGAACGGGATATAACGCTTCCGGTTGTTTCGTCTTGATGAACAGCTGGTAGCGATACAAGTTTTTAAGTTTCGATAACGGTGCCGGCATCGGTCCGTTCAGCCGGGACTGCTCGACGTGCGCTGCCGCGAAATCGGCGGCGAACAGGTCGGCCTCGGCTTGCGCGACGAGCGGATTTTCAGCCGCGAACGTGACGAGCGTCACGTACCAGTAAGGCGGATGGTTGCCGACTTGTCTGAGTTTCATCTCGCGCTCGAAAAACGACTCATAATCATGCCCACTCGCTGTCTCGATGACATAATGGTCCGGATTGTAAGTCTGGACGTACGCCTCACCCGGTAAACTACCACGCCCGGCTCGTCCGGCGACTTGGGTGACGAGTTGGAACGTCCGTTCGGTCGCTCGAAAGTCGGGCATGCCGAGCGTCGCATCGGCTGCGAGCACGCCGACGAGCGTGACGTTCGGAAAATCGAGCCCTTTGGCAATCATCTGGGTACCGAGCAGGATGTCGGCCTCGCCGTCCTCAAACCGTTTCAACAGCTGTTCGTGTGACCCTTTCCGCGACGTCGTATCCTGGTCCATGCGGATGATCCGTGCTTCCGGGATTCGGTTCAACAGCTCGGTCTCGATCTTTTGCGTGCCGGTGCCGAACTGTTTGATCTTTTTACTGTCGCACGTCGGGCATTTCGACGGCATCCCGATCTCATAGCCACAATAGTGGCATTTGAGCCGGTCGCCGTGCTGATGATACGTCAAGTTGACGGCGCAATGCGGGCAGGTCAGCCCTTCCCCGCAATCACGGCACATGACGAACGTCGTGAACCCGCGGCGATTGAGCAAGATGACACATTGTTCTTTCTTCGCAATCCGGTCGTTGATGGCCAGAAATAAGTCTTCTGAAAACATCGTCGTGTTCCCTTTCGCGAGCTCGCGGCGCATATCGACAATATGGACGGGCGGCATCTTGCCACCGTAGCGTTCACTCAAATGCAAATAGCGATAGACGCCTTTTTGAGCGCGGGCGAATGACTCGAGCGACGGTGTCGCGCTTCCGAGCACGACCGGACAACCGTGATGACGCGCGCGCCAAATTGCGACATCGCGCGCATGATAACGTGGATTTTCTTCTTGTTTATACGTCGTCTCATGCTCTTCGTCTAAGATGAGCAGGCCGATGTGTTCGAGCGGAGCGAAAATGGCCGATCGGGCGCCGACGACGACGTCGACTTCCCGTCGCTTGATTTTCCGCCACTCATCGTATTTCTCGCCTTGCGACAAGGCGCTATGGAGTACGGCGACGCGGTCGCCAAAACGGCGTTTGAACCGTTTGACCATCATCGGTGTCAAGCTGATCTCTGGGACGAGCAAGACGGCTTGCTTCCCGTCATCGACGACTTGGCCGATCGACTCGAGATACACTTCGGTCTTTCCGCTTCCCGTCACGCCGTGGAGCAACAACGTCTCACCGGCTTCGGCCTCGCGAATCGCGCGCACCGCTTCCGCTTGACTGTCGTTCAGTTTGACATCATCGATTACTTGTTCGATCGAAGCATACGGGTCTCGATTCAATTCGACTTCGGTCACTTTGACAGCACCGAGCGTCTCGAGCTTTTGCAGCTGGGGCCGCGTCAATCCGATTTGACGGAGCGACGACCAGTACATACGAGGCACGTCTTCAAGTAGCCGGACCGCCTCGAGCTGTTTTTTGGCACGCGCCGGGACGACGCTCGCATCCTTCAACTCGATCAACAAGTCGGTTTTGACCGTTCGTTTCTCTTTAAGCACCGGTGAAAGCGACAAGTCCCCTTTTTTGGCCATGGCCAAAATCAGCGACTGAACTTCTTTTGGATACTCGGACAAGTGTGTGCCGGCCCGAACGCCTTCAGGAAGTGACTCCCCTTTGATCGCTTTATCGTAACTGACTTTCAGCGCTGCCGGCAGCATGGCGAGAAGTGCCGATGAGCGGAAGCAAAGCGTCGTCTGTTTCACGTGCATCGACAGTTCGAGCAACTCTTCGGTCAAAGACGACTCTTCGTCAAGAAGTGCTTCGAGCGGTTTTAACCCTTCGCGTGTTCCGTCCGATACCCCTGTCACGATGCCGAGTAACCGTCTCGATCCGAACGGTACCGATACGCGCATACCTGGCTCGATCAACGACTCGAACTGGACCGGGACCTCATAGTCAAACGGTCGGTCGATCGTGATGACCGGAGCATCGACGTGGACGTGGGCAATCATCGTAAACCTTCCTTAAAGTAGGCGAGCAACTCGTGGGCGAGACGTTGTTTACTCTGCCGCGGCAGACGGACAAATGAGCCATCCGCTCGGAATAAGACGACTTCGTTGTCGTCAGACCGGAAACCGATGTCTCGCTTCGACACGTCATTCGCGACCAAGAAGTCGACGTTTTTACGCTCGAGTTTAGCCCGGGCATGGTCTTCAAGCTGCTCTGTCTCGGCAGCGAATCCGACGAGGAGCTGATGCGTCTTCTTCGTTCCAAGCTCTTTTAAAATATCGGTCGTCTCCTCGAGCTCAATCGTCAACGGGCCGTGGACTTTTTTATGTTTCTCGGTGTGGACCGTCTTCGGACGATAGTCTGCGACCGCCGCCGACTTGATGACGATGTCTTGCGTCGCAAATCGCTCGAGCACGGTCTCGAGCATCTGTTGTCCCGACTCGACCGCGATCGCGGTCACCCCGTCTGGGACCGGGACTTGGAGCGGGCCGTGGACGAGCGTCACGTTCGCGCCCATATCTCGCGCCGCCTCAGCAAGGGCGACTCCCATCTTCCCGGATGAATCGTTGGATAAAAACCGGACCGGATCGATACGTTCGACCGTCGGACCAGCCGTGATCAAGACGTGCTTTTCAAGCAAGTGTTTCGGGACGAACTGGCTCGCGATGATGCGGACGAGATCTTCCGGTTCGGGCAGACGTCCGCCGCCAATCCAGCCGCAGGCCAGATTGCCGACACCCGGCTCGATGATTTGATAGCCGTATGATTTGAGCGTCTCGATATTTCGGCGGGTCGCCGGATGTTCGAGCATGTTGACGTTCATCGCCGGAGATACGATGACGGGACATTTCGCTGCTAAGATCGAGGTCGTGATGAAGTCGTCGGCGATGCCGTTAGCAAGTTTAGCGATGATATTCGCCGTCGCCGGGGCGACGACGATTAAATCACTCGTATCAACGACATCGATGTGGGCGATCTTCGTCGGGTCGTGCTCTTCGAACACGTCCGAATAGATCGGATTGCGACTGAGTGCTTGAAACGTCGCTTTTCCGACGAACTGCTCAGCCGATGCTGTCATCGCCACGCGGACGTTCGCGCCTGCTTGAACGAGTTTTGACGTGAGTGCGCACGCCTTATATGCAGCGATACCGCCGCTCACACAAAGCAAGATGTTCCGGTCGTTCACCATTCACATTTCTCCCCTTTATAGACAATGAGACCCAAGTCGTATCCGACTTGGGTCACACTTCATCCGTTGTTCTTTTCGTTCACGATGATTGTCGTGTCACCCGAGAATATTTCTTCTAGCGCTTGACCGACCGGTTTATACGATTTTGGCGCAGCGATTTTTGGTGCTTTTCCGTCTTGGATCTGACGGGCACGCTTGGCGGCCACCGTCACGATTGTGTATTTCGACGGGATGATACGTTGTAAGGCATCAATCGAAGGGTATAACATTAAATGACCTCCATCATAGCTTTTTTATAGAGAGACGCGACACGTTCACGTTTACAATGCTCGGCCGTCACGATCGCTTTGATCCGGTCGATCGCTTTATCGACTTCGTCGTTTGTGACGACGTAATCGTAAGCATCCATCAACTCGATTTCTTCACGGGCGACGAGCAAGCGTTGCTTGATGACTTCTTCCGATTCAGTGCCTCGACCGACTAAACGGTTTCGAAGTTCTTGCAGACTCGGCGGTGCGAGGAATAAAAAGACGGCTTCTGGGAAGCGTTCCTTTACTTGGAAAGCTCCTTGGACTTCAATCTCTAAAATGACGTCCTTGCCACTTTCAAGCGTCTCGCGCACCCATTCGACCGGTGTCCCATAATAGTTGCCGACGAATTCTGCATGCTCAAGCAGTTGATCGTGTTCAATCATGTCTTCAAATTGCTCTCTCGTCTTAAAGAAGTAATGCACTCCCTCAACTTCGCCTTCACGTGGTTTTCGAGTCGTTGCCGACACCGAATACTGAAGGTTGTTGTCCGCCTCTTCACGGAGCACTCGGCAAACAGTACCTTTGCCGACACCGCTTGGACCAGACAAGACGATTAATAATCCTCGTTCTTTAAAATTCAATGCAAGCCCTCCATCTTCTAACATCACATTACATTATAATAGCAGTCCTTTAATTGTTACGGCAAGAAGAAGTTCGGATTTCCTACTTCATCGTACCATATTTTCTGTGAATCTGATAACGTAGAGACAGAAAAAGGACAAAGGTGATGAGACTAATGGCATATGATGGATTAATGACATATCGTGTCGTAAAAGAACTACAACCGCTCGTTGGCGGTCGAATCAATAAAGTGCATCAACCGTATGCACTCGACTTGATGATTCAAGTCAGATCGAACCGACAAAGCGTCTCGTTGCTCGTTTCAGCGAACGCGATGTATGCGCGACTTCAATTGACGGACACCCCGATCAAGAACCCGCAAGAGCCTCCGATGTTTTGTATGATGCTGCGGAAGCATATCGAGGGCGGCTTTATCACAGCGATCGAACAAGTCGGCCGCGACCGCGTCATCGTCTTCTCGGTCAGATCGCGTAACGAGCTCGGTGATGAAGAAAACAAACGCGTCTATGTCGAACTGATGGGACGTCACTCGAACGTCGTCTTGACGAACGAGGACGGCAAGATTTTAGACGCGATCAAACACCTTCCCCCGTCTCAAAACACGTATCGGACGATCATGCCAGGCAGCGAGTACATCTTGCCGCCGGCGCAACAAAAGTCCGATCCGTTGACGGAACGGGAAGCCGGATTGAAACGAATCGATTGGAACGCAGGTATGCTCGACAAGCAGCTCGTCGCTCACTTTTCCGGGATGAGCCCGCAGATCGCCCAAGAGATTATGTATCGGGCCAAGACGCCGAACCGTACGAACTTAGAGGCGGCGTTTGACAGCGTGATGGCGGATCTTGACGGCGCTTATGTATTCCAACAGCTCGCCTCCGGGAAGGAACGGTTCAGTCCGATCGCGCTCACGTCAGGCGATATCGTTTCTGAAGAACGCTACGACTCGAGCCAGGAAGTGCTCGACCGCTTTTACTATGAGAAGGCGAACCGTGACCGGGTCAAGCAGCAAGCCCATGACGTCGAGCGTCTGCTCAAGTCAGAGCTCGAGCGCAACCAATTAAAACGGAAACGCCTGCTCGAGGATATGAAAGCGACGGAACGATCGGACGAGCTCCAAAAATACGGTGAGCTGTTGACGACGTATTTGTTCCAACTCGAGAAAGGGATGAAAGTCGCCCACGTCGTCGACTATTATGATGAGGACGGCGCCATGATCGATATCCCGCTCGATCCGCTCAAAACACCGAACGAGAATGCGCAACGTTACTATAAGAAATACAACAAACTAAAAGTTGCCAAAATCGAGGTTCAAAAGCAAATTGAACTGAACGAGACCGAAATCAGCTATTTAGAGACGCTCGTTGCCCAACTCGACGTCGCCGCGCCGCGCGATATCGTCGAGATTCGCGAAGAGCTGGCCGAAGGCGGATACATCCGACAAAAACGTCAGAAGAAGAAACAAACGGCCAAAGTCGCGCTCGAAGGCTACACATCTTCGACCGGTGTCGAGTTTTACGTCGGCAAAAACAATACGCAAAACGACTACTTGACGTTCAAGTTCGCGCGTCGCGACGAAGTTTGGCTTCACGTGAAAGATATCCCCGGTTCACACGTCATCATCCGGTCAACCGAACCGGACGAGACGACGCTCCTCGAAGCAGCGACCGTCGCCGCCTACTTCTCGAAGGCACGTGCCTCGAGCGGGGTTCCGGTCGACTATACGAAAGCCCGTTACGTGAAAAAACCGAGCGGCGCCAAGCCGGGATTCGTCATCTACACCGATCAGCAGACGGTATACGTGACTCCGGACGAGCAGCTCGTCAAATCGCTTAAACAATGAACGAAGGCCACGTCATGCGACGTGGCCTTTGTTTATTTCGGATTATGTTTGAACGCCTCGAGCTGTTCATGATAGTCGAGCAGATGTCCGTGTAAAATTTCAGAAACAGATAAGTCTTCATGCTTCAATTGGAAGAGCGAGTACGGTTTGTCACACGTGTAGAGAATGTCGTGATGGTGGGCGAGCAGGAATAAAAACTCGGACTCGAACGCGTGGCGTTCGTCCTCGGTCATCATGAGTAACGCTTCCCGGTGCTCAGCGAGACTCTCGAGCAGCAAGACCAATTTATCCTCTAAATGAATCAATAACCGATATTGCTTGATCGTCAAATGCTTCAACTTAACCTTCGTCACTTGCATATCCTCTTGCAACATCATATGGAGCTCTTGATGGCCGAGGATACGGGCGCGCGTCTCGAGCAGTTCTGCCGGGGAGCCGATCAGTTCGCGCCAATGATGGAACATATACGCCGACGTCTTCCGAATCTCGCCAAGCAGACGCTCTTCATAACGCGGTGGCATGAACGCATAGTTGACGCCGAGCGAGACGAACACACCGACCGCCGTCAATAGCGAACGCGTCCACGCGTAGTGGAAAAAGTCGGTCGTCGGGTTTTCAAGCATGAGCACAATCGCGAACGCCGCATACGTCGACATGTGCGTCTTATCGAACGTCGTGTTGAGCGTGAGCGCGACGATGACGGCAAGACCGATCGAAATCGGGTTCACCCCGAACGCATAGACGATCAACAAGCCACACATGAGGCCGACGATCGTGCCGAATATACGGCTAAAGACGATTTTCGACGACCGTTTGACGGTCGGTTGCATCGCGACGACGGCGGCGATGGCACCCATCCCCGAATAAATGCCGAAGACGTACCATGACAAGGCGATCGTGATGGCGACGGCGATCCCGGTCTTAAACGTTCGCAGTCCGACTTTAGGAATGTAGCGTTTGTTGATCATTTCAATTCGACCTTCCCTGTCTCAGAGATCAGTTCCACGTTCGGACGATTCGAGTTCGAAAGATGGTACACACCGTTGCTAATTTCTTTAAAGCGCTCAGCCGCCGCGATGTTTCCTGTTGTCGTGACGGTCACTTGTCCGGTCGCGTTTCGCGGCTCATACGTGAGCGCCCCGGCCTCTGTCTGGACGGTCAGCGCTTGGTTGACGACGACGTCACGGATTGTCGCGTCCCGATACGACCGGATGTCGCCCGTGACGACACGAACCGTCTCAAACGTGGCATCGCTTCTCGTCTCGACTCGAAGCCGGTCGCTTTCAAGTTTCTTCAGATTGACCGCGTTGGCATCGAGAACGATGGTTTTCGCGACCAGGCCTTGTCCGGTCACTTGCTCAGCCGTCACTTCGATCGATGTCATCGAACTTGGCAACGCGACCCGGATTTTATAACGGGACGGCTCCGCGCTTGCCCGACTCCCGAACTGGCTCATCGGTCCATACCGTTCGACGACGGAAATCGTGTCCCCGACCGACTTCACTTTAATGCGACGTTCTTTCGAATTCGTCTGCAGTACTTCGATCTGAACTTTTTCATTCGTGCTCCGGATAAATTCAACATTCCCATGCGCCGTCTCAAGCCGAAGCTTTTTCATCTGATAACGGTCCTCATACTTGTCCCCTAGCGCCAATATGTGGCTGAATACGAATAAATTCACGAAAAATAATAAAGGTAACACCGTGAGGACGAGACCGAATGCGATTTTGCGATGTTTAGGGATGTTTTGAAACCGTGCTTTCAATGACTGTCCTTTAATTCTAGAATACGCCATAGTTCTCTCCTTTTTCGACTACTTTCCCTATTCTAACACGTTCAGTATCACATGTTGCCAAATGAAAAAGAATCCGCCCGGAGGTGGATTCTTCAGCGTGTCACTTGTTTGCTCCAAACGGTTGGGCTTTCTTGCCAAGCTGTGAGCGAGATTGCTTCGTTCTCAGAAATCACGTCTTGGTTCCGAGCAACTTCAATCAGTTCAGCGAACGTCGTCAGTGACGAGGCGGTCAAGTTCGCCTCGGTCAAATTCACGCTCAAGCTGTCTAGACCGTATGAGAAAACGGCTTGAATCAGAACGACTTCGCCTCCGGCCGCTCGAATCGCCTGAGCCGCTTCAATGCTCGATTTTCCAGTCGAGAGCAGGTCTTCGATGACGACGACGCGCGCTCCTTTGTCGAATCGCCCTTCAATCTGGTTGCCTTTCCCATGCCCTTTCGCACCCGACCGGACGTAGACGAGCGGTAGACCGAGTCGGTCGGCTAAGAGCGTCGCATGGGGAATCCCTGCCGTCGCCGTTCCCGCAATGACGTCGGCGTCGAGCGGACGGACGGCGTCGACAAGTGCATCGATAATCTGTGAACGCACTTCTGGATAACTGAGCGTCAGTCGGTTATCACAATAAATCGGGCTTCTTAACCCGCTCGACCATGTGTACGGTTCATTCGGTGATAAAGTGACGGCTTCAATCGATAATAATGCCTCAGCGATTTGTCTCATACGTTTGGCTCCATTCCTTCATAAAGTATTCGTAAGCTGCGTTCGGGTCGGCTGCCCGGGTGATCGGGCGCCCGACGACGATAGCTGACACACCGGCGTCAAAAGCGGCTTGCGGTGTCGCGACCCGGACTTGATCGTCTGTCGTTTCGTTGATTCGGATGCCGGGCGTCACCGTCAAAAACTGTGAACCGAGCGCTTGTCGAATCGCGCGGGCTTCGTGAACGGACGCGACGACCCCGTCGAGTCCTGCTCGTTTGGCAAGTCCCGCTTGGCGCAAGACGGCCTGCTCGAGACTTCCGCCAATTCCGAGTTGTTCTGACAGCATCCGCTCGTCGGTCGATGTCAGTTGGGTCACCCCGATCAATGTGGTCGTGTCGTTCACATCACGCAACCCATCCAATGCGTAGCGCATCATCGTCTCACCGCCGAGCGTATGAACGTTCGTCATTTCAACGCCGAGCCGGCCGATTTGGCGGAGCGTCCGCCTTGCCGTCTCCGGGATGTCATGAACTTTGACGTCTAGAAAGACCGGGTAACCGCTCGCGACGAGTTCTTCGACGAACCGTCCACCTTCACGGTAGAAAAGTTCCATGCCGACTTTGACGGCCGGGCGTTGGTCAATTTTTTTCAAGAGTGAAAACGCTTCGTCACGTGTTTCGACATCAAGCGCGAGATACAACCTGTTCATACGCCTTCCCCCTAACGTCTAAAATATGATCGATGCCGAGTTCATCGAGCCGGCCTGGCAACGCCTCGATGATTTCCTGGCATACGTATGGGTTTTCAAAATTGGCAGTCCCGACCGCGACCGCCGATGCACCCGCATAGATAAATTCGAGCACGTCGTCGACCGTCCGCACACCGCCCATGCCGATAATCGGGATATTGACCGCTTGGGCGACTTCGTACACCATCCGGATGGCGACCGGCTTGATGGCCGGACCGGATAATCCGCCGATTCGGTTCGCTAAGATCGGTTGACCGGTCGCAATGTCAATCCTCATGCCGACGAGCGTATTGATCATCGTGATGCCGTCGGCGCCGGCCGCTTCGACCGCACGTGCCATCTCCGTGATTGACGTGACGTTCGGGGATAGTTTGACGTATACCGGTTTCGTCGACGCCGCCTTGACGAGGCGCGTCAGTTCGGCCGCCATCAAAGGATCGGTCCCGAACTGCATGCCGCCACACTTCACGTTCGGGCACGAGATGTTCAGCTCGAGTGCTTTCACGCACGGGTCGGCGCTCATTTTCCGCGCGACGTGGATGTATTCTTCTGGGGTCGAACCCGCCACGTTGGCAATAATTTCAGTGTCAAACTTGGCGAGGAATGCCAACTTGTCTTCAACAATCGCGTCGACACCCGGATTTTGTAATCCAATCGCATTCAACATTCCTTGCGCCGTCTCGGCGACACGCGGTGTCTCGTTCCCGAACCGCGCCTCCCCGGTCGCCGCTTTGATCATGATGCCCCCGAGGATCGACAAGTCGTACAGCTTGGCGAACTCTTCGCCGAATCCAAAACAACCGGACGCCGGCATGATCGGATTTTTTAACGATAAGCCGGGTAGTTCGATGTGTAATCTCATAACGTCACCTCTTCTGCCCGAAATACCGGTCCGTCACTGCACACTTTCACGTAACCGTCCGGCGCTTTGCACACACAGGCGAAGCACGCCCCGATGCCGCAACCCATCCGGTTCTCGATCGAGATGTAGCGTTCATTAATATGCGACGCGGCGACCGCTTTTAACATCGGCTCCGGACCACAGCTGAACAAGACGTCGGCGTCGATTCTAGCGAGCGGCCCGGTCACGAACCCCGCCTCTCCATACGTTCCGTCGACCGTCGTGATGATCGTCTCGCCGAGTTCGCGGAACTCGTCTTCATAAAATACACTCGCTTCTGAATCAAACCCGAGAATCGCCACCGTTTCGATTCCGCGCGCGGCGAGCATCCGGCGCGTGTAATAGAGTGGCGGCACCCCGATCCCCCCGCCGACGAGAACGACGCGCTTGCCGTCTTTTGCGAGCGGGAACCCGTTACCGAGCGGACCGAGGACGTCAAGTTCGTCCCCGGCTCGTCTCGTCGCGAGTTCGGCCGTCCCGGTCCCGACCACTTTGTACAGAAACGTGACGACGTCTGCTTCGACGTTTGCGACCGACAGTGGCCGGCGCAACAGTTCGGACGTCTTCACATGGAAAAACGTCCCCGGTGCGATTGTTGCATCACCGATTCGCACTTTCATTTCCATTGTCGCTTTCGCGATCTCCAAGTTCGATAAGATGGTCGCCCGTTGTCTCATACAGTCACCCCGAATTCGGTGAACGCCGGCAGGCTCGTCGTCTGGAACGATAGGCTCTCGATGACTTGCAAGAGCGCCTTCACCGTGTCGAGCGACGTCAAGCAGAGCACACCTTGCTCGGCCGCGGCCCGGCGGATAATGAATCCGTCTTTCGTCGCCAAGGCGTCGCGTGTCGTCGTATTCAAGACGATGTCGACATCGCCCCGCTCGATGACGCTCAGCATCGTCTCACCCGCTTCATGGATCTTCCCGACTTGTCGGACCGGCAACTCGGCTGCCGTAAGTGCCGTCGCCGTGCCTGACGTTGCCATCAGGCGGAAGCCGAGCCGGTTGAAGCGACGGGCGATGTCGAGCGCTTCGTCTTTGTCTTGATCGGCGACCGTCAACAAGACGTTTCCTTTCAAGGCGATCGTCATCCCGGCAGCGACGAGTCCTTTATAGAGCGCTTTTTCAAGCGTTCGGTCCGTCGCCATGACTTCCCCCGTCGATTTCATCTCTGGCCCGAGTGACGGGTCGACTTCTTTTAGTTTCGCAAAACTGAACACCGGCACTTTGACCGAGATGGCGTCAGATTCTGGGTGCAAGCCCGTTCCGAGGCCGAGCTGTTTCAACGTCGTCCCGAGAATCGTCTGCGTCGCGATGCGTGCGACCGGCAGTCCCGTCACTTTCGAGATGAACGGCACCGTCCGGCTCGCCCGTGGGTTGACTTCGATGACGTACAAGTCGTCCGCATAGACGAACTGAATGTTGAGCAACCCTTTGATGCGGAACGCTTTGGCGAGTTTGATCGTGTAATCGACGACTTTTTGTTTTAACGCCTCGCTCAGCCGTTGCGGCGGATAGACGGCGATCGAATCGCCAGAGTGGACCCCGGCCCGTTCGATATGTTCCATGATGCCCGGGATGTAGACGTCCGTCCCGTCGCAGATGGCGTCGACTTCGATCTCGATCCCGGTCAAGTAGCGGTCGATGAGGACGGGACGATCTTTCGAGGCGACGACGGCGTGGCGCATATACCGCTCGAGCTCCGAACGCTCATAGACGATCTCCATCGCCCGGCCGCCGAGGACGTACGATGGGCGGACGAGTACTGGATAGCCGAGCATGTCAGCACAAGCGGCCGCTTCCTCGACCGTGACCGCGGTCTTGCCCGGTGGTTGGGCGAGCCGTTCTTTCGTGAGCGTCGCCTCGAACGCTTTCCGGTTTTCGGCCCGGTCGATGTCTTCAAGTGACGTCCCGAGAATTTGGACGCCGTTCGCTTCGAGCGAGGCCGCCAAATTGATTGCCGTCTGCCCGCCGAACTGGACGATGACCCCGAGCGGTCGTTCATTGCGAACGACTTCTAGTACGTCTTCTGTCGTGAGCGGTTCAAAGTAGAGACGGTCTGAGATCGAGAAGTCGGTCGATACCGTCTCCGGGTTGTTGTTGACGATGATCGCCTCATATCCGGCGTCACGGATCGTTTGGATCGAATGGACGGTCGCGTAGTCGAACTCGACGCCTTGACCGATTCGGATCGGGCCTGAACCGAGTACGAGGATGGACGGTTTATCCGTTTTCACCGCTTCGTTCTCGACTTCGTACGTCCCGTAAAAGTACGGCGTCTCCGAGGCGAATTCGGCGGCACACGTGTCGACCATCTTATACACTGGCCGAACGTTCCACTCATCTCGTAACGACGCGATCGTCTCGACGTCTTGGTCCGTGATGCGGGCGATCATGCGATCACTGAACCCACGTTGCTTCACTTCGCGCAACCGTTCCTCTGTCAACGGCCCGTTGCGCAGTACTTCTTCCTCACGCCAAATCCGATCGAGTTTTGATAAGAAGAACCGGTCGATTTTCGTCAAGCCGTGAAGCTGTTCTGTCGAGTAGCCGCGGCGAAGCGCCTCGTACAACATCCATAACCGTTCGTCGGTCGGTGTCGTCAGTTCTCGTTCCAGTTGTTCAGCCGTCAATTCGGAAAGGCGTGGTACGTATAAGTCTTCCGTACCGAGTTCGAGCGAACGGACGGCTTTCAAGAGCGCTTCTTCTAAATTTCGACCGATGGCCATGACTTCGCCCGTCGCTTTCATTTGTGTGCCGAGACGACGGTCCGCGGTCTCGAACTTGTCGAACGGGAAGCGCGGGATTTTAGCGACGACGTAGTCGAGCGCCGGCTCGAACGAGGCGTAACTCGTCTCCGTCACCGGATTTTTTAGTTCCGACAACTTGTAGCCGACCGCGACTTTCGCGGCGAGCTTGGCGATCGGGTACCCCGTCGCTTTTGAGGCGAGAGCCGAACTCCGCGAGACGCGTGGGTTGACCTCAATCACGTAGTACGTGAAGCTGTCCGGGTCGAGCGCGAACTGGATGTTACATCCGCCTTCGATGCCGAGCGCCCGGATGATGTCGAGCGAGACGCTGCGGAGCATTTGATAATCACGGTCAGACAACGTCTGGGTCGGGGCGAACACGATCGAGTCACCGGTATGGACACCGACCGGATCGAAGTTTTCCATGGCGCAGACGATGATGGCCTGGTCGCTCGAGTCGCGCATCACTTCATATTCGACTTCTTTCATGCCGGCAATCGACTCTTCAAGCAGCACTTGCGTCACCGGACTCGCCTTGAGTCCCGATTCGACAATCTGCTCGAACTGTTCCCGGTCGTGGGCGATTCCCCCACCGGTTCCGCCGAGCGTATAAGCCGGACGAATAATGATCGGATAGCCGATCCGGTCAGCGAAGCTCCAGGCGGCGTCGAGTGAATGGACGATATCGCTGTCTGGGACGCCGTGACCGAGCTTGTACATGAGGTCGCGGAACTGTTCCCGGTCTTCTGCCTGCTCAATCGCCGACAATTTCGTTCCGAGCAGTTCGACGCCGCAGTCGCGGAGCACGCCGCGTTTATCGAGCTCGACCGCCAAGTTCAGTCCGGTCTGCCCCCCGAGTGTCGCGAGAAGCGCGTCCGGACGTTCTTGACGGATGATCCGCTCCACGAACTCCGGTTCGAGTGGTTCGATATAGACGCGGTCCGCCGTCGATGGGTCAGTCATAATCGTCGCCGGGTTCGAGTTGACGAGGATGACTTCGTAGCCCTCTTCTTTTAAGGCAAGACACGCCTGGGTACCAGCATAGTCAAATTCTGCCGCTTGTCCGATGACGATCGGGCCGGATCCGATCACAAGGATTTTCTGAATATCTGGTCGTTTTGGCATGTCACATTCCTACTTTCTGTCTGTTTTCGTTGACGAGTGTCATAAAGCGGTCGAATAGGTCGTTGGCGTCATATGGTCCTGGCGCCGCTTCCGGATGATATTGCACCGAGAACGTCGGATGATGTAAATGTTTGATGCCTTCGATCGTCCCGTCGTTGACGGCGCGATGCGTCACGATGAGCGGCGTCTCAAGGAGCGACGTCTCGTCGACGGCGTAGCCGTGGTTTTGTGACGTGATCGTCACAGCACCGGTCTCAAGTTCGAGGACAGGATGATTGGCACCACGATGTCCGAACGGAAGCTTGAACGTGTTGGCACCGCTCGCGAGAGCAATCAACTGATGGCCGAGACAGATCCCGAACATCGGGAGTTTTGGCATGAGTGCTTCGATCAGCGGGAGCGCCGTCGGGACGTCTTTCGGGTCGCCTGGTCCGTTCGAGAGCATGACCCCGTCCGGCTCATAGCGCATCACTTCTTCAGCCGTCACGTCGTGCGGCAAGACGACGACTTCACAGTCGCGCTTCAACAATTCGCGCATGATCCCGAGTTTGGCCCCGAAATCGATGAGGGCGATCCGGCGGCCGCTCCCGGTGCTGACGTAAGCCCGTTTCGTCGAGACACGTGCCACTTGATCGGTCGGGAAGCTCGCTTCAAAGCGCATCGAAACGTCTGCCCACGTCGACTCACCGTCGATCAACACGCCGCGCATGACGCCGCGTGAACGAAGGTGACGCGTCAACATGCGCGTATCGACACCTTCTAGACCTGGTATCCCGAAGCGTTCGAGCGTCTCCGGCAACGTCGCCGTCGAGCGGAAGTTCGACGGCAGATCACACGCTTCTTTGACGATGAGCGCTTTTGCCATCGGGACGGTCGTCTCAAAGTCTTCACGGTTGACGCCATAATTTCCGATGAGTGGATTCGTCAACACGATGAGCTGGTCACAATAAGACGGGTCCGATAAAATCTCTTGGTAGCCGGTCATTCCTGTTTGAAAGACGACTTCCCCGATCGTCTCGGCGTTCGCGCCGAACGCCTTGCCTACAAATGCTGTCCCGTCTTCAAGCCATAATGTTCGTTTCATCGAATCTCCCCTTATATACGATTTCTCCGGCCGCGATCGTCACGACCGGCCAACCTGTGAGTCTTTTCCCAGCGAACGGTGTGTTCTTCCCTTTTGACGCGAACGTCGTCGGGTCGACCGGACGCACCGTCTCCGTATCGATCAGCGCGAGGTCCGCCGCCCGGCCGACCTCAATCACGCCGTAAGGCAGACCGAACACCTCGCTCGGTCGTCTCGTCATCCAGTCGATGAGCGCCGCCTCTTCCATTTGTCCCGTTTTGACGAACGTCGTGTAAAGGAGCGGGAACGCCGTCTCGAATCCGGTGATGCCGAACGGGGCGCGCTCCATCCCTTGTGCTTTCTCTTCAGCCGTATGCGGGGCGTGATCGGTCGCAATCAAATCGATCGTCCCGTCGAACAGCCCTTCTAAGAGCGCCGCGCGGTCGTCTTGGCTTCGCAGCGGCGGATTCATCTTAAAGTTCGGATCTAACCCCGGGATGTCGTCTTCCGATAAGACGAGGTGGTGCGGTGTCACTTCCGCCGTGACGTGGATCCCGGCCCGTTTGGCGTCACGGATGACGCGGACCGATTGACGTGACGACACGTGACAGACGTGATAGTGACAGCCTGTCTCTTCGGCGATCAACACGTCACGGGCGATATGGATGCTCTCGGCGAGACTCGGGATACCTTGGATGCCGTGCGTCTCACTAAACATCCCTTCATGGACCGAACCGGCCTTGAGCGTATTGTCTTCGCAATGGGCCACGACCGCTTTCCCAAGCCGTTTCGCTTCCCGCATCGCTTGACGCATCATCGCCGCCGACTGCACGCCGACCCCGTCGTCTGTGAACGCGAACGCGTCCGCAAGTGACGGCATATCGACTTGTTCGACACCGAGCTGCCGTTTCGTGATCGCCGCATACGGGAGCACGCGGACGCTGGCGTCACGCTCGATCCGAGCGAGCAAGTCATCGAGCGTCGCCCGGTCGTCCGGGACCGGTCGTGTGTTCGGCATCGCGCAAATCGTCGTGAATCCTCCGGCCGCAGCCGCAGCGGTCCCGGTCTTGATTGTCTCTTTCGCCTCGCCACCCGGCTCGCGTAAATGGACGTGGACGTCGACGAGACCTGGGATCAACAGCTTCCCATTTGCGTCAATCACTTCGTGTCCTTCGGTCGTCCCGTCGTAATCGACCGAACGGATCGTGCCGCCCTCAATCAACAGATTGCTCGTCCGTTTCGTCTTCCCGTCATACCATGTTGCGTGTTGAATAATCATTGTTGTCCCCCTAATGCTCGATTTAAGATGGCCATCCGTGCGTAAACGCCGTTCTTCATCTGTGGAAAGATGCGCGATGACGGATGTTCGATCAAACTGCCGGCGATCTCGACGTCCCGGTTGACCGGGGCCGGATGCATGATGATGGCGCCTTGTTTCATCCGCTCGACCCGCTCGACCGTCAAGCCGTAGCGCGCATGATAGTCTTCTTTAGAAAAGATGTCGCCCATAATGTGGCGCTCGTGCTGAACGCGGAGCAACATGACGACGTCGCAGTCCGGTAAGATGTCGTCAAGGTCGCGGTGCGAAAGCCCCATCGAACCATCCCACCACGATTCCGGGCTACAACCGACGACGTTCGCCCCGAGCCGTTTCAACACGCCTGCGTTCGAGCGGGCGACCCGGCTATGGACGAGATCGCCGCAGATGGCGATATTCAAGCCTTCGAACGTCTTGAACTCTTCATAAATCGTGACGAGGTCGAGCAGCGACTGTGACGGGTGTTCCCCGCTCCCGTCCCCGCCGTTTAATACTGGGATCGTCAGCTTCTCGACGAGCTCATGGTAGTATCCCGCTTCAGGATGGCGGATGACGAGCGCGTCGACCCCGATCGCTTCAAGCGTCTTGCACGTGTCGTATAACGTCTCACCTTTCGTCACCGACGACGTCGCCACGTCGAACGGGATCTCTTGGATGTTCAAGTGCCGCTCGGCCATTTGAAACGAGTTTTTCGTCCGCGTCGAATTTTCGAAGAACAAGTTCGCGACCGTCTTCCCGTCAAACAGCGGCGGCATGTCCCCTTGTTTGTAGCAGAGTGACTCTTCGATCATCCCCATGATCTCTTCGAGGGTGAGCGTGTCTAAGCTGACAAAATGGTTCGGTTGTTGTTTGATCAAATTCATGTTCGTCTCCTCCTTTTGTTTGGAGGCAAAGAGAAAAGGCGTCTCTTCACCTACGTGAAGGGACGCCTTCATTTGGGTAGACTACACCCAAATAAACGAGCCTTCACTTTGCCGACCTCACGGGATCGAATTAAAAGTTACTTGCCTGTTTCGTTTCTTCAGTTGTATCGACCGAAGCCGGTTCGACTTCTTCTTTCGGTAACACCGCGTTCAAAAGAATACCGACGACCGTCGCGAGCGCCATCCCTTGGACCGGGAAGCTGCCGAGTTGGACCATCGCCCCACCGAGTCCGACGACGAGAATGACCGAGGCGATGATGAGGTTGCGTTTCTCGGCAAGGTCGACGTTGCTGTCGACCATCGTCCGCAGTCCGTTCGAGGCGATGACACCGAACAAGAGGATCGAGATACCGCCTTTGACCGGATTCGGGATTGTCGAGATGAACGCCTCGACGTGACCGAGGAAGCCGAAGCTGATGGCCATGAGCGCTGCTCCGGCGATGACGTAGACGCTGTACACTCTCGTGATCGCCATGACGCCGTTGTTTTCACCGTACGTCGTACACGGCGGTCCACCGAGCGCTGAGGCGATAGCTTTGCCGACACCGTCGCCGAGGAGCGTCCGGTGCAGGCCTGGATCTTTCATCGTCTCGCGTCCGATGATTTTCGACGTGACCATTTGGTCGCCGATGTGCTCCGTCATCGTGACGAGCGCGACCGGGACGATGGCGAGGAGTGCCCCGACTTGCCACATCGGCATGTAGTCGACGAACACCATCGTGAAGTCAGGCAGTTGGAACAGGCTCGCTTGACCGATGGCCGAGTAGTCGATGATGCCGAACATGGCGGCGATGGCGTATCCGCCGACGATGCCGAACAAGATCGGAACCGCGCCCCAGACTCCTTTTAACTTTGTCATCGCGAGGATCGTGATGCCGAGCGTGAGCAGGGCGACCGTGATGAACGTGCCGTTATACGCTCCGTCGCGGTTCATCGACATGTCGATGGCGACCGGTGCGAGCGATAAGCCGATGACCATGATGACCGGACCGACGACGATCGGCGGCAACAGTCGTAACAGCCAACCGACGCCCGTCTTAAAGATGATGAGCGACACGACACCGTAGACCGAACCGGCGATAATACCGCCGAACAGTGCGGCTTCGACGCCCCATTGCTGGCTGACCGCGATGATCGGTGCGATGTAGGCAAAACTTGACCCGAGATACGTCGGGACTTTGAATTGGGTGATGACTAGGAATGAGAGCGTGGCCACACCGGAAGCGACGAGGGCGACGGACGTGTTCAGTCCGGTCAAAATCGGGACTAAGATCGTCGCTCCGAACATGGCGAAGACGTGTTGCAAGCTGAAGAGCAGCCATTGCGGCAAGTGAGCGGGACGCTCGTGGATGTTGAGGATGGGTTGTTTCATAAATAGTTCTCCTTCCTGGCCTCTCTGGACCACCTTAAAGGTTTTGGATTTAATGCTGTTGGATGTACACTTCGTCTGTCGTGTCGACTTCACTGAGTCGGACCACGACTTGTTCTGTTTTCGATGTCGGGACGTTTTTCCCGACAAAGTCCGGGCGAATCGGCAACTCGCGGTGCCCCCGGTCGATCAAGACGGCGAGTTGGATGTAATCCGGCCGGCCGTGGTCGACGAGTGCGTCCATCGCGGCCCGGACCGTCCGTCCCGTGTACAAGACGTCATCGACGAGGACGACCGTCTTGCCATTGATATCGTGCGGGAGTTCGGTCGCTTTCACTTCTGGGTCGAGCGACTTCTTCGATAGGTCGTCCCGGTAGAGCGTGATGTCTAAGTTACCGAGCGCGATCGGTTTTCCTTCGATTTCTTCGATGCGATGGGCGAGTCGGTCGCCGAGCGTCTCACCGCGCGTTTTAATCCCGACGAGGACGACGTTGTCCGTCCCTTTGTTGCGTTCAATGATCTCATGGGCGATTCGCGTCAAGGCGCGTCGGATCGCGGCTTCGTCTAGTATGGTCGAGCGTTTCATATGATTCCTCCTCTCGTAATCTATAAAAAAAGAAGACTTCCTCATCCGGCTGGAAAGGAAGTCTTCACGAAGGCAAACGAGTGCCGTATATGATAGACGGTTGTGGCCGCGGCCACGATCCTTTCACAGCCTCTCTGGACTGGGTTTAAAGGTGTTATGCTTTCTAGACTATAAATCTGAATCGGTTGAAAGTCAACGTGTTTTCTCGATTTTGTCCAATTTTGCGAGCTCTGCCTCGAAGTCGGTCGGGAGTGCCGCCTCGAACTCGAGCCATTCGTTCGTCCGCGGATGATGGAAGCCGAGCGTGGCTGCATGGAGCGCTTGCCCGTTCAAATCGATTGTCCGACGCGGTCCGTATTTCGGGTCTCCGGCAAGCGGATGGCCAATATAGCGCATATGGACACGGATTTGATGCGTCCGTCCTGTCTCGAGCTTGCACTCGACGAGCGTGAAGTCTTTATAGCGCTCGAGCAGACGGAAGTGTGTCACCGCTTCTTTCGCATTCTTGTCTGTCACCGTCATGCGCTGACGATCGTTCGTGTCGCGCCCGATCGGCGCCTCGATCGATCCGAGCTCATGGACGAGCTCGCCGTGGACGAGGGCGACGTATTCGCGTTTGATCGTTCTGTCTTTCAACTGTTGCGCGAGTGACTCGTGCGCCATATCGTTTTTCGCGACCATGAGCAGTCCCGTCGTATCTTTATCGATGCGATGGACGATACCTGGACGCTTCACACCATTGATGCCTGAGAGGTCGTCACAGTGATATAACAGCGCGTTGACGAGCGTTCCAGACGTATGACCGGCCGCAGGGTGCACGACCATGCCACGTGCTTTGTTGACGACGATGACATCCTCGTCCTCGAACACGACGTCGAGCGGAATATCTTCGGGGAGGACTTGGAGTTCGACGGCTTCTGGCACCGTCACGACGACTTCGTCCCCTTCTTGCAGTTTATAGTTCGGCTTCACGACTTGACCGTTGACGAGCAAGTCCCCCGCCTTAATCCAGTCTTGGATTTGCGAACGTGACCAGTCACTTCGTTCGCTCATCCATTTATCGATCCGTGCCTTTTCTTCGGCGACAAATGTGTAAGTTTCCATTACGATTGTCCCCTTTCTTTGTTTAATTTTTCTTCGAACAAGACGCCGATGATCATAAAGATGACCCCGAACGTGAGTGCCATATCGGCGACGTTAAAAATCGGGAAGTTGTAGCCGAACGGGTACGTGTCGACGAAGTCGACGACCTCGCCCCGGAACAGACGATCGATAAAGTTGCCGATCGCTCCGGCGAGCAGTAAGCCGACACTGTAGCCGAGCAGTTTGAACCCGTTCACTTCTTTATGCAAGAAGTAGATCAGACCGACGACAACGACGGCGGTGACGACGAAGAAGAATACCATCTGTCCTTCGAGCATGCCCCAGGCCGCGCCTCTGTTGCGGTACGATGTCAAATAGAGCCATCCCGGGATCAATTCGATCGATTGACCGATCGTCATCGTCTGGACGACGATCCATTTCGTCACTTGGTCGAGCAAAATGAGAACGACTGCTAATCCGTAATAACGTTTCATCAAATTCTCCTTTCAAGTCATAAGAAACCGGAGTGGACTGTGCGCCACTCCGGTCCGGCTCATGCGATGACTTCTGTACAGCGCGGGCAAAGTTCTGGATGATCTGCGTTCTGACCAAGTTCGGTCGAATACGTCCAACAGCGGGCACAAGCGGCACCGTCTGCTTTCGCGACGCTGATCTTCGCCGTCGCGTAGTCGACGTCGGCCGTATCGACGTAGTCGAGTTGTGACACTTGCAGGAGTTGACGAACGTTATCGATCGTGTCGAGCAGCGCTTTCGTCTCACCCTTCGGTGCGATCTGAAGTTTTGCTTCGAGCGGTTTCCCGATCAACTTCTCGCCGCGGGCGATCTCGATCGCTTTCAAGACGTCGTCGCGGAACGTGAGGAATTTCGACCATTTCGCGAGTAATTCTGTCTCTGCTTCCGTGAGCGGCGCCACTTCTTCAAGGTCCGACAAGAAGACGCTATCCGCCGTCTTGGCCGGGATTTCTTGCCAGACTTCATCCGCCGTATGCGGGAGGACCGGGGCAAGCAGCTTCGTCAACGTGATGACCGCATCATACATGACCGTCTGAACGGCACGACGACGCGAATCGTTTTCACGTTCGATGTAGAGGATGTCTTTCGTGAAGTCGAGATAGAACGACGACAACTCGTTGACACAGAAGTTGTGGCTCATGTGGTAAACAGCCATAAAGTCGAACGTATCGTACGCTTTGACGACTTTCGTCTGAAGTTGTTTCAGCTTCGTCGCCATGAAGCGGTCGGCTTCCGGCATATCTTCGAACGCGACGCGCATCGACGGATCGAACCCGTTCAAGTTACCGAGCAAGAAGCGTAACGTGTTACGGATCTTCCGGTATACTTCTGACACTTGTTTAAAGTTGTCATGCGAGGCGCGGACGTCTGACTGATAGTCGACAGACGCGACCCAAAGACGTACTATTTCAGCACCGTACTGTTTCACGAGGTCGTTCGGTGCAATCGTGTTGCCGAGCGATTTCGACATCTTCCGGCCGTCGCCGTCAAGGACGAAGCCGTGACTGAGGACGTTGCGATATGGCGCTTTGCCGGTCGTCGCGACTGCAGTCGACAGTGACGAGTTGAACCAACCACGGTATTGGTCCGAACCTTCTAGGTACAGGTCGGCCGGACGGCGCAAGTTGTCGCGCTGTTCGAGCACGCCTGCGTGTGACGAACCTGAATCGAACCAGACGTCCATGATGTCGACTTCTTTACGGAACTCGCCGTTTGGACTGTTCGGATGTGTGAAGCCTGCTGGCAACAAGTCTTTCGCTTCGCGCTCGTACCAGATGTTTGATCCGTGCTCATGGAACAAGTTGGCGATATGGTCGATCGTTTCGTTCGTGATGATTTCCGTTCCGTCTTCTGCGTAGAAGATCGGGATCGGCACACCCCATGCCCGCTGACGGCTGATGACCCAGTCGCCACGGTCACGGACCATGTTGAACAGGCGCGTCATGCCCCATTCCGGTACCCAGTTCACTTCTTCGATTTCACGCAACATGTCGCTGCGGAAGTCTTTGATCGAAGCGAACCATTGCGGTGTCGCCCGGAAGATGACCGGCTTTTTCGTACGCCAGTCGTGCGGGTACGAGTGCTTGATGAATTTGAGCTTCAACAAGTTGCCATTTGCTTCGAGCTTCATGCCGATCTCTTTGTTCGCATCTTCATAGAACAGTCCTTCAAAGCCTGGTGCTTCGTCCGTCATATACCCACGGTCGTCGACCGGACACAACACGTCAAGTCCGTACGCTTGGCCGACACGGTAGTCGTCTTCCCCGTGGCCAGGTGCGATATGGACGCAGCCTGTCGCTTCAGCCGTGACGTGGTCGCCAAGGATGAGGAGTGACTTCCGGTCGTAAAGCGGGTGCTGTACCGTCATGTGTTCGAACTCGCGTCCGTTCCAAGATCCGCTCACTGAGTACTCATCCCAGCCAAGTGCTGTCGTCACTTCTTCGACGAGCGTCTCGGCAACGATATACCCTTTGCCATCGTGCTCGATCCGTGTGTATGTCAGCTCATCGCTGACAGCGATTCCGAGGTTGGCCGGAATCGTCCACGGTGTCGTCGTCCAGATGACGAAATGGTCGGTCGTCCCGAGGACGCCTTTGCCATCGACGACTTGGAACGCCACATAGATGGCTGGTGATTTTTTGTCATAGTACTCGATTTCAGCCTCAGCGAGTGCCGATTCAGAAGACGGTGACCAATAGACCGGTTTTTTCCCTTTATAGATGTATCCTTTTTCAGCCATCGTGCCGAACAGGCGGATTTGCGCCGCTTCATATTCAGGCTGGAGCGTGATGTATGGATTGTCAAAGTCAGCGAGCAGTCCGAGACGCTTGAACTGTTCACGTTGTGAGTTCACTTGCTCCATCGCGTAAGCGGCACATTTTTCGCGGAACTCGGCGACAGTCATCTCTTTACGGTTGACGCCTGCTTTTTGAAGCGCGTTTTCGATCGGGAGACCGTGTGTGTCCCAACCTGGGATCATCGGTGATTGATAGCCGTTCAACGACTTGAAACGGACGATGATGTCTTTTAACACTTTGTTGAGTGCATGGCCCATATGGATGTCACCGTTGGCGTACGGAGGTCCGTCATGTAGAATGTATTGCGGCTTTCCTGCATTCTTTTCTTGAACGCGGTTGTACAAGTCCATCTGCTCCCAAGCCTCGTGCATTGCTGGCTCGCGCTTCGGCAAATTTCCACGCATCGCGAATTCTGTATCAGGCATCAATAATGTGTCTTTGTAGTTCATTGAAACTCCTCCTGCATCTTTTTTGAAAAACAAAAAAAACCCGCCCCTAAATAGGGACGAGTTCATCGACTCGCGGTACCACCCTACTAATCTCAAGTAGACCTTGAGACCGCTCTCGGTAACCGATAACGAGGTCAAGCGGTCACGCTTACTCAGTTCAGCATGACACTCATAGGGGATACCAAATAAAGTCTTTCTCTTAGGCTTGCACCTTCCCTAAGTCGCTTCGTAGGTGTGACTTTATTGACGTGTCCTAATCAACGTATTGTTTATTATCCGTGATGTTTGTTTGGTGTGACTTCGTCGTCATTATACGCAAGTTCACTCGTATCGTCAAGAACCGTCTGGACAGGCGGCTCTCCGACAATCGTGTCCCATTCGGTACTATTTAGAAGTTCCATCTGTGCGTCGACGAGAACACGGAACCTGGTCCGGTACAGTTCGACTTTTTTCAACATTTGAATGACTTCACGCTCGGCCATCTGCTCTTTACGCGACGCTTCCTCTTCTCGGGCGAGCGCTTCGCGTTCAGCCTGCTTCAAGATGAGGCTGGCTTCTTTGGCCGCATTGGTCTTGACTTCTTCTGCCGCCTCTTGTGCGACGATAATCGATTTATTCAACGTGTCTTCCATCGAGGAGAAGTAGTCAATACGGGCTTGCATATCGTTGACGAGTTCTTCGTACCTTCTATTTTCACGAATCAATAGCTCAAACTCTTTAATGATTTGATCTAAAAATTCATTGACCTCATCGATATCGTACCCGCGAAAACGAGTCGAGAACTCTTTGTTATGAATATCAATCGGTGTCAACGCCATTCGACTTTCCTCCTAAATTCAACGTATGATGCCATACTGGATTTTTATTTTCTCACGCTTTGTCGAGCCGAGGATTGCCGTCAATTTGACACGACCGTAACCCCGGATTGAAACTAAATCGTCTGGTTCGAGTAAAAAGCTCGCGTCCGTGATCGCCTTATGATTGACTTTGCAGTCACCATGTTTGACGAGCGCCTGTGCTTTCTGGCGCGATAGACCGAGCACCTCGCTCACGACCGCGTCAAAGCGGAGTGAGGAGACGATGCCAAACTCGTCGCTCCATTTGACTTCTGGGACGGTCAAAATCGATGCGGCCGGTACATCAGACAGCCGCACCCGGGCTTTGCCGACGCGATCCACGTTCATTTCGATGAATCCAGCCGCATCAGCCGTCGTCGCGAACTGAGCGATCCCGTCAGCGAGGACAACGTCGCCAAACTTTTGCCGTTTCAGGCCCGCGTTAAGAAGCGTGCCTGTCACTTGGCGGTGGGTCAAGTCGACAAACTTCGTCGGATAATCGATTTGAAGAATCTTGACTTCAAAGTCGTTCACGTCGAGTTCATAGTAGTCGGGCGTCAATAAAAGCCGTTTCCGCTCAGCTCCAGGGAAACCGCCGTCCTCGTAGATGGCGAGCCGTTTGCCAACGAGTTGCCTGACGATTTGTTGCTCACGTGGGTCTAAAAAATCCGTCAATTTAAACAAGTAGTTGTCCTCGACTTGTCGCACCCAGTCGAGCACTTGCTCGACAAACGGGCGTTCATTCGGTCGATAATGATCGAAGACGCTCATTTACAGACCGAAAATCGCTCGCACTCCTGCTTGCGCCATACGAAGCACGAACAGGGCGACGATTGGAGAAATGTCGAGCATACCGCCGATTGGCGGGATGATCCGACGGAACGGGTTAAGAAACGGCTCACACAAGTATGTCAAAATCTGTCCGAATTTTGATTCTCTCGCATTCGGGAACCACGATAATAAAATATAGGCAATCAAGACCCAACTATAATATCCAAGAAGCGTAACAATCGTATTGCCTAATGCAGGGATCGCATTTTCCATTCATTTACCACCCTTTACTGTTTAGTTCGTCCTCCGAAATCAAATTCGAAATCGATCCAGTCAATTCGATATTGTTCGGAGCACATAGAATCGTGTTATGTCCAATCGACGTCATCGTTCCTTCTAGGGCGTATACGACACCCGATAAGAAGTTTACAACTTGACGAGACTGCTCTTTCGACATGCGCTGAAGATTGACGATGACGGCACGATTTTCTTTCAACTGGTCGCCAATATCTTGTGCCTCGGCAAAGACGCGCGGTTCGGCAAGAACGACTTTCGAACGTTCTTTCTTCTTCGTGTTTAGCGCGACGAGATTGTTCGATGGTTTCGGACGCTCCTCGGTTTTGACGAGCGCATCAGTCGTCGGTTGAGTGTTCGTCTCTGCGACAGCATACTCTTCCCCTTCATACGCGTGATTCGGATCTTCCTCAAGTCCAAAGAAGTCTTTCATTTTGTTTTTGATTGACATAACGGATTCCTCCTTAGAATATATTATTGCACAAGTACGGTCCCAATACGAACAAACGATGCGCCTTCTTCGATTGCCAACTCGTAGTCGTTAGACATACCCATCGACAATTCGTTGCATGGTGCATGTTCGAAGCGATTTGCCGCGACGCGGTCGCGCAATTCGCGCAAAGCACGGAATGTTTCACGGATCACACCTTCATCTTCTGTGAACGGAGCCATCGTCATCAGTCCGATGACCCGAATATGGCGATACTGTCTACAGTTCTCGATGAACGGGATGACTTCCTCTTTTTCAAGCCCATGTTTTGACGTCTCGCCCGATACGTTCACTTGGACGAAACAATCGATGACACGGTCGGACCGTTTGTCAATCTCTTCGGCGAGCGATAATCGATCGAGCGAATGGATTGCGGCAACATGATCGATGACTTGTCTCACTTTGCGTGTCTGTAAACTACCGATAAAATGGAACTTGGCGTCCGACGGCATCGCATTGACTTTTTCGAGCAGGCCTTCCGGACGGTTCTCACCGAAATCCCGGACCCCTTCTACGTAAAGCGCGTTCGCGACGTCGACACCGACCGACTTCGTGACCGCGATGAGCGTCACCGCTGTTTCAGATTGACGGTTCTCAATATTCTGTCTCACTTGTTTGACGTTATCAGCTATGCTCACAATTTCTTCTCCTTGACGAGGACGGCGGCAAATCGACGTTTGGCGTCTCCGTTCCGATACGAGAAAAAGTCTCGATCGGAAGCGGTCGACAAGTTCGACTGCGTGACGTCCATGTTTCTTTCGACAGCGAGTGTCTCATTGACTCGTTGCAATGATAGATTCGCATGACGTTCTGATTCGTTATACACCGAGGCCGCATACGCTTCGGGCGAGACGGCATTGACGGCATCTAGGACACGGCGATCGACTTCATAATGCTCGGCCGTGATGGCCGGTCCGACGTACATCTCGATGTCTTGTTCCGGAACCCCGAGCCGAGCGAATGCGTCCGCCATCGAAGACACGATGTTTCCGACCGTCCCTTTCCATCCGGCATGAGCCATGCCGATGATTCCGTGATCTTTCGCACAAAAGAACAACGGGACGCAATCGGCGAACACGAGAGCGAGTGGCAAATCGGTAGCGGTCGTGACGAGCCCGTCAGTCGCTTGAATCGCCTCATCGTATCGATAGGCGCCTTTGCCCTTGTCCGCTTCGTCGACGGTCGCGACACGCGTCCCGTGCACTTGATCGGCCCAAACCGAATCGCTGAGCGACAAGTTTGCTTCGGTGAAGAAACGTTCCCGGTTGGCAATGACTTGTTCCGCATCATCGCCGACGTGCAAACCGACATTGCCTTCATTGTGTCCATCCGTCCGAGTCGTCACGTAAGCCAGATAGCGATACGCTTCGGTTTCCCATGTATGTATGAGTTGCATACCAGTCTCCTTTTTTAGAAAAAGGGGGTGCCGAGAACGGCACCCCCTGTTGTTTAGTTACGGCGTTGTCTTACGAACGCTGGGATGTTGATCGTCTCGTCTGGGACGTCCCCACCATAGACTGGTCTATGGAAGTTCCCTTCTTCTTGTTGAGCGGGTTCAGTCGGTTTCGGTTGAACTTCTTTGTTCGCCTCAGGTTCCGCTTGTTTCTTCGGTTGCTGAAGGAACGGGTTCGTGCCTTGTGACTCTTCCGCAAACTCAGTCGCGATGACAGTGACGATGATCTCCTCGTTCAAGTTTTCGTTGATGACCGAACCAAAGATCAAGTTCACTTCTTCATCAGCTGCGCTTTGAACGATTTGAGCAGCCTCTGTTACTTCATACAGGCTGAGGCTGAGTCCGCCTGTAATGTTCATCAAGACACCTTTCGCGCCTTCGATCGAAGACTCGAGCAATGGAGATGAAATCGCCTTTTTCGCTGCTTCGATGGCACGGTTTTCACCAGTCGCCACACCGACACCCATGAGCGCCGATCCTTTTTCCGTCATGATCGTTTTCACGTCGGCGAAGTCAAGGTTGATCAAACCAGGGATGGCGATCAAGTCTGTAATCCCTTGGACACCTTGGCGAAGCACGTTATCCGCTTCGCGGAACGCTTCGATCATCGGCGTGTTCCGCTCGACGATTTCAAGTAACTTGTCATTCGGGATGACGATGAGTGTATCGACTTTTTCTTTGAACGCTTGGATTCCGTGTTGCGCATGCTGCATCCGTTTGCGTCCTTCGAACATGAACGGTTTCGTGACGACACCGACTGTGAGCGCTCCGATTTCTTTTGAAATCTCAGCGATGACTGGTGCAGCGCCCGTACCTGTTCCCCCACCCATACCGGCAGTGACGAAGACCATATCGGCACCGTCAAGTGCTTCGATCAATTGCTCACGGCTTTCTTCAGCCGCTTTCTTGCCGATATCCGGGTTCGCACCGGCACCAAGGCCGCGTGTCAATTTAGCGCCAAGCTGGAGCTTGACGTCCGCTTTCGACATATTGAGTGCTTGTGCGTCTGTATTGACCGCGATGAACTCGACACCTTGCACTCCGTGCTCGATCATTCGGTTGACGGCGTTTGAACCACCACCACCGACTCCAATTACTTTAATTTTTGCTACGGCGTCAATCGCCTCATCAAAGTACATCATTTCAGGTATCCCCCTACGTAATTTCCAATTGTTAACACATCATCAGCTTACACGCCAAATAATTTTTCCATTAAACGCCCGAATCCATTTTTAGATTCGCGCTCTGTTGTTTCAGGCTCGTCATCACGATCGATGTCGCGTTCTGTCCCGCCAGTTGGTGTCGGAACAGTCACACGCTCGTCTGGCTTCTCAAGTTGCGACTTCGAGACATGATGGTCGCTCATGAGCACATACTTGAGAACACCGACAGCCGTCGCGTATTTCGGATGTCTGACACCAATCGACGAAGGTTGGTAGAGTCTTGTCTTTTGACCCATGACGCGCGTCGCCAATTCCTGGATGCCAGGCAAGGCAGCCGCTCCGCCACAGAGGAGATAACCTCCGCTGAGCGGTGGAACACCTACCTTTTGCACTCTATTCAACACGAGTGTGAACATTTCCTCTATTCGCGCCTCTAAAACGTAACTAATTTCTGCTTGTGGCTCGAATGCCACTTCCCCGTTAATATTCGTGAACGAGAATCCTTCAGAAGCGTCCGCCATTTCTTCGAGTGCGAGTCCGTATTCTTCTTTCGCCACTTTTGCGTCTTGGTACTTACAGTTGAGTTTATATACCAAGTCTCGCGTCATGTGGTCCCCACCGACTGGGAGGATATACGAGTAGACGAGATCACCGCGATAAAATACAGAGACGGTCGTCTTTTCATGTCCGATGTCGACGAGGCCGATTCCAAGGTCGATTTCATCGACGGAAGCAGCACTCATTCCAAGCGCCAAGTTACCGAGCACAAATCCTTCTAGCGTAAGACCTGCCCGTTCAATCGAACGACGGATGCTATGTAGGACCGTTTTTGAACCCGTTACCATTTTCCCGTGCATTTCTAACCGATAGCCGAGCATACCACGGGGATCGACGACCCCTGTCTGTTGGTCGACTGTGAATGACGACGGAATGACATCGATGACGCTCATCTCATCCGGCAAACGCATCACTTGCGCCGAATTGATGACTTCGATGACGTCGACATCCGTGATTTCTTGGTCTTCTCGTTTCACCGATGCGATTCCATGACACGGGGCAATTTGAATGTGTTCCCCTTCGATGGCAACATATACCGAACGAACTTGATCACCGAGCGCCGCTTCGGCATGTTCGACGGCTTGCTTAATGGCTTGAACCGTTTTATCGATGTCGACGACGGCGCCACGTTTTACTCCTGCAGACGGGGCGCACCCCTCCGCCAAAATGTTAAGCGTTCCTCCGAGCAATTCGCCCACGACGAGCTTAATTTCTGACGTTCCTATATCCAATGCGGCAACATAACCGTTCGCTTCCAAAAGGGAAACACCTCCGCGCTTAAATTTCTGTTTCTGAATTTCCGTTACATTGTTACAGATATCCAAAAATATTGATAGGTCCGGCAAGATATCTCACGTTTAAGTTTACAACAAATAACATAGTGAGAAAAGGTAGAATCCTACAAATTAAGCGGTTTTGGGGTGTCAATTCGATTACAAACCATAAAAAAACAGCCCTTACGTGTCTAAGGACTGTAAAAATTCAGATTATTCTTTCGTTTTTTCGTAAGGGACGAAGTAAAAGCCTCCGTCCATGACGACGGTTCCGCGTTGGCCTTTTGGGATGTTTTCAAAGATATCCCCGTATTTTGAGACGGTTTCGCTCAATTTGAACGTCGGTGTGAGCAACGTGTTTCCATCGTTCATATAAATCTCATACTGGACTGGTTCATCCTTTTTTTTCGAAAAGACGATTTCAGACATCCGGGCCCGCATCGCGTCATCGACTTGCTCGAGTTCACTTGCCACTTTCTCGAGCTCGGCGACGTCCGTGAACTCACGTAAGAGCGGACCATCCTGCAACTTCTCCGGATCATCGATTTGTCCGGTCGGGTGAAGTGATCCGTCTGCGAGCACGACGACTTCTTCTGAGTCGTTTCGCGAGTAAGCGATCATCTTCTCTTCTTCGACGTCCACGGTGACGATGTTATACCAAGACCGATCGACTTTGGCGTCCCGCACTCCCGGGAGTGCGCGAATCGTCTGCTCAATGTCGTTCGGAGAGATGCGAACAATCTTTGAAGACGTGTCAAGATCCGTCCCCTCAAGGACATAAGCTTCAGTCAACCAGTCGAGTCCGGACACATTCACGGCCTTCACGTCAGAAACCGACGTCTGCATATAGACGACGAGTGCGATGAGCACGGCAAACAAGAGTAGAATCGTCGCCAAGCGTCGATTCGCTTTTTTGCGCCGTTGGTCCTTCATATACGGAATCCGATCTTCCAAACTGCGAACGGTATTCTGACGCGTCTCCATTAACTTCTCTCCTTTATCGGCTTACTTCTTCAACAAGGTCGGCGAGTGATTCCGCGGCATGCGGGAATCCTAATCGTTTCGATGCTGCGGCCATCTCGTCATGGTTGTCCAAGACGTGACGGATCGACGCGACGAGCGTCGCGCCTGTCAACGCTTGCTCTTTTATCAGCTCAGCGGCACCGCTCTCGACGAGCGCCGACGCATTTTTCGTCTGATGATCCGCTGTCACGTAAGGGCTTGGGATTAAAACGCTCGGCAAACCGAGTGCAGTCAATTCCGAGATGGTCGAAGCACCGGACCGTGAGACGACGAGACTCGCACAAGCGAGGAGTTCTGGCATATCGTAGACGTAAGGCAAGATTTGGACGTTATCTGAGCTCGGCGCTTTGGCGACGACATCGTCAAAATGCACTTTTCCGGTCACATATAAGACGTTCACAGGTTCAGTCGCGAGTTCTGGGATCGCCTCGATGACCGCTCGATTGATCGCTTCCGCCCCTCGGCTTCCGCCATAGATGAGAACAATCGGTCGTTCGTCAATCCCATACTCGGTGCGCAGTTTCATCTCGTCTGCCGTTGTCTTCAAGACCTCACTGCCCCGTGGATTCCCGATGACTTGCACGTTCGCCCCTGGGAAATGTTGTTCAGAACCGGCGAACGACAGCGCGACACGATCTGCTTTTTTAGACAAAAACTTATTCGTCAGTCCCGGGATACTGTTTTGTTCATGCAAAATCGTCGGAATACCGAGCAGTTGTGCGGTGAAGACGACAGGCCCGGACACGAAACCGCCCGTTCCGATGACGACGTCAGGTCGGAACGCTTTCATGTCTTTTCGCAATGCGAGAACCGATTGGACGAACCGATAACCCGTCTTGACGTTCTCAATCGAAAGCGACCGTTTCAAGCCACTGATTCGAATCGATTTGAACGGGATACCTGCTCGCGGTACGAGATCGGCTTCAAGCCCGTTCTCGGTCCCGATATAGAGCACCTCTAAATCGGTATGCCGCTCTTTCAACGTATCGAGCAGGGCGAGCGCCGGATAGATGTGACCACCCGTCCCTCCACCAGAAATGATGACTCTCATCGGTTTGCCTCCTCATATGCGTTCACGAGCTTGACGAAATGTTCGCCTCGTTCTTCAAACGTCTTATATTGATCCCAGCTCGCACAGGCCGGCGACAGCAAGATCACGTCGCCTGCAACGGACTGTTCAAACGCGAGCGGTACCGCCTCGTCGAGCGTGGCGACGGCTTGCGCCGGAATATTTTCTGATTCACTTAACGTTTTGAACCGTTCAGCCGTCTCGCCGTAAGCGATGACAGCTTTCACCCGTTTCATCGCCGGAACGAGTGATGTCAGGTCGGCTCCACGTTCGAGCCCGCCGCATAACCAAACGATCGGTGCCTCAAAACCAGTGAGCGCTGCTTCGGCAGCGACGTTGTTCGTCGCTTTTGAATCGTTGTAGACACTTCGGCCAAGCACACGGCCGAGGCTCTCCGTCCGATGGGCGACGCCGCCGAACGTGCGTAAGACGTGCTCGATATGATCAGTCGGGATGTCAAACGGCTCGATCAACAAGAGCGCGGCCAATACGTTCTCGACGTTATGGGCGCCTCCGAGCGCAAGTTCTGACACCGGCATGATCCGTGCGCCATGCAAAGTGACCCATCCTGAATCGACATGCGCGTCACCGGCTTCATAGCCAAACGTTTGAGCTGAAAGTCCGGTCGGCACTCGCTTCATGACTTCTCGATCCTCACCTTTGACGACGACCCGGTCTGAAGGTGTCATGTTTTGGAACAGATTCGCTTTCGCGTCAGCGTATGATTCGAAGTCACCGTGATAGTCAAGATGGGCTTCTGACAAGTTGAGCAGTGCTGCCGAGCGGGGATGGAACGCTTCCACCCCCATCAGCTGAAAGCTCGATAGTTCGATCACGATCAGGTCGTCCGGCGCGGCTTGCGTCGCGACTTCGATGGCCGGAACCCCGATGTTCCCCGCCACGTGGACGGGACGTTTACCACCTTTTAACAGCTCATGGACGAGCGTCGTCGTCGTCGTTTTACCGTTCGACCCGGTGATGGCGACAAAATCTGCCTCTGTTGCCAAATAAGCGAGCTCGATTTCCGTATAAATCGGGATGTGACGCGCAATCGCTTCTTCTAGTAACGGGATCTGATAAGGGATACCCGGATTCTTGACGATCAGTTCAGCTTCGTCTAACAGTTCAAGCGGATGCGAGCCGAAGACAGTTTTTACGTTTAGCGCTTCAATCTTTGCCTGCTCTGCTTCTGTTGGCTCACTGCCCGTATTGATCACTACGTCTGCGCCAACCGCCTTTAAATAGGCGGCAGCTGCGATACCACTCCGAGCCGCCCCGAGTACGAGGACTCGCTTACCATTCCACTGTTGATTCATGTCTTCCACCATCCATTACATGAGAAGTAACGACAATACTGCCGTGATCAAGCTAATTCCACTGAACGTCAATACGATGCGCCATTCTGACCAGCCGACCATCTCGAAATGGTGGTGGATCGGACTCATCTTAAAGATTCGTTTCCCCGTCGTTTTAAACGAGATGACCTGCAAGATGACACTGAGCGTCTCGATGACAAAAATAATACCGACGAAGACGAGTAATAATTCAAGTTTCAACATGAGGGCGAGACCAGCGACCGCTCCGCCTAATGCTAGCGAACCCGTGTCACCCATGAAAATTTTCGCCGGGTATTTGTTAAAGACGAGGAACCCAAGGAGTGCTCCGACCGTACTAAACGCAAACCAAGCGATGCCGACTTCGTCTTGTCCTAACGCATAAATTCCAAAGAACGCAAACGTCGGGATGGCCGAGAACGAAACGAGACCGTCCAAACCGTCCGTCAAGTTGACGGCGTTCGAGAAACCGACGAGCCAGAAGATGACGATGGCGATGTAGAACCAGCCCGTATCAAACGCGATCGATGTGAACGGAATGCTGATTGTTGTGTCGAGCCCGCCGCCAAGTGATAAGAACCAAACGAACAACACCGAGACAATGATTTGGCCAATCAACTTTTGGAGCGATGTCAATCCAAGGTTGCGTTTGTTGACGACTTTAATGTAGTCGTCAAGGAATCCAATGATCCCGAACGCGAGCGTGACGAACAAGAGCGTCCCGAATCCGGCGACCGCTTCTCCAAACACGATCGAAACGAGAAAGCCGACAAGAAGTGCGAGCAGGATGACGATCCCGCCCATCGTCGGTGTCCCTGATTTCTTTTGATGCCAATCCGGACCCTCGTCCCGGATCTCCTGACCAAACTTTAAGTTACGAAGCGCCGGGATGGCTCGCGGCATGACGACCAATACGGTCAATAATGAACTGATTAAGACGATTAAACTGATTAACATATTCGTACCTCACTACTCTATTTATTGGACTAAGCGCTCAAGCGCAAGTCCTCGCGATGCTTTTAACAATATCACAGTCTGTGGCCGTTGATAACTGCTGAGGAGTGCTTTCGCTTCCTCTACCGTTGGGACCATCGTCACATTCACGCGCGGGTCACTGATCCCTTGTGTGATCCATTTCGCTTTGTCGCCGATCAGCACGCAATCGGTCACAGGCGCCGTGATGACGTGGCCGACACTCTCGTGCTGGGCCTGTTCATCTGTTCCGAGTTCGTACATATCCCCGAGGACAAGGACACGACGGCTAAAGCCTTCTAACGTTTTCACCGTCTCGATGGCGGCAATCATCGATGTCGGGCTCGCATTGTAGGCGTCATTGATCAAATGCGCGTCACCGAACATTTGCTTCTCCATCCGCATCGATGTCAATTGAACCCGATTCAGGCCGCGTTGGATTGTCTCGTGATCAAGACCTAATTTGAGCCCGCACGCGATCGCATACGCCGCATTCCGGATTTGGTGGGCTCCGAGCACTTTTAACTCATAAAACTCGTTATTGTAGCGGAAAATCGAGGCGTCAAACGTCGATTCGACGACTTCAAGTTTCCCATCCGCCGTCGCGTCGTAACCGACTCGGTAACCTTCGTTGGCCAAAAGCGGCTCGTCGGCATCGACGATGAGCACCCCGTCCGGTTTGAGCCCGGCTTTAATCTCAAGTTTTGCTTTAGCGATCCCTGAGCGACCTCCGACTTGTTCGCCGTGCGACTCGCCGATGTTCGTCACGAACGCGACGTCAGGCTTGGCAAGTTTCGATAACAACTCGATTTGCCCGAATCCGTTCATCCCCATCTCGAGCACCGCGACTTCCGTGTCACGAGGCATTCGCAGTACGGTCAGCGGCAGACCGACGTCCGAGTTGAAGTTTCCAGCCGTCTTGTGGGTTTTGAACTTTTCCCCGAGAACGACGGCAACCATGTCTTTCGTCGACGTCTTGCCGTTTGAACCGGTGATCGCGACCACGAACGGATCGATTTCAGCCAAGTATCGTGCCGCCGCTTCTTGCAGCGCCTTTAGCGGTGACTCGACAGGAATCGCCACAATCCCTTCCGGCAGCGGACGCCCCTGCTCCCAAAACGTCACGATTGCGCCTTTTTGGACGGCCGCATCGATGAAGTCGTGGCCATCGACGCGAGCCCCGATGATCGGCACGAACAATCCATCCTCATTACCGTCCCTCGAGTCGGTCGCGACATGACGGACCTCACGAGTGTCGTCCGTCTCCATCCCAAACCAAGAAGCAAGTGTCTGTATCGTTAACTGTTCCATCCTTATTTCCTCCTGTGACAAAGGAAAAGAGAGCCGAGGCCCTCTTCATCCCTATGCGTTAGTTCGACGGCGATTGGAGCCTCACTTTGAGTGTCGCCCCGTTCTTGACCGGCTTGCCTTTCCCGATTGACTGGGAAGTGACAAAGCCCGTTCCGTCTATTTCTAAATTCAATTGATAGAGCGTCGCCAATCGTTTCGCATCACGAAGCGACCAGCCTGATAGGTTCGGCATCGTGAACGAGTCCTCCGTCTTCAACAGGAGACGCTCCCCGACGACGTACGATTGCCCCTCGACCGGGCTTTGAGCGACGACATCGTCCCCGCTACCGAGTAAGATCGGTTCGAACGAAGCGGCTTTCGCCTGCTTGACCGCCTCATCACGACCAAGCTCGACGTATGTTTCCGTCGTCTTCGTCGACGCATCGATTGTTTTCGTTTGTTTTTCCGGTTCGACGCTTCGATAACGCAACGCCACGTCCATGACATCCTTGAACAGCGGCGCCATGATGCGCGGACCCGTCGTCGACGAGTCGCCGTTCGGTCGGTCGACCGCAATATACATGACAAGTTCCGGATCATCTTTCGGTGCCATTCCGACGAACGAGTGGATGTACTGACCGCTCAAGTACTTCCCATTTTCGGCAATTTGAGCCGTCCCGGTTTTTCCGATGACGCGATAATTATCGAGCGCATACAGTTGACCGGTTCCGAGATCACTATTGACGACACCGTCGAGTGCTTCGCGTGTCAGCTTGGCCGTTTCTTCCGTGACCGGTTGACCGACAGTTTTCGGATTGGTCGTCCGAATCGTCTCGCCCGTTTCACGGTTGACGACTTTTTTAATCACGTACGGTTGTTTCATCGTCCCGTCGGTCGCGATCGCGGAAGTCGCTTGTAGGATTTGCATCGGTGTCATCGCCGTCGATTGTCCCCATGCTGTGATCAACACGTTCATCGGACTATCGAAGTCGTATTGACTGTTCACTTCTCCCGGCAAATCGACGCCCGTTCGTTGGTCGAACTTGAACGCCTTGAAGTAATCTTCGTATCGGTCGAGTCCGAGTCGGTCATTCGCTAAAATCGAGAAGGCGACGTTTGAAGAGTGCCAGACGCCTTCCACCATAGGAATCGTACCCCATCCGGTAACGTTATAATCATTGAACACCGTCTTGCCATACTTGTAAGACCCGGATTTGTACAGCTCGTTCGGGTTGTAAACACCTTCATTGATTGCTGCGGCGAGTGTGAAGATTTTCATCGTCGAACCTGGCTCAAAGCGTGATGAGACAGAGAAGTTGCTGTAAGACGTGATCTCACGGGTATTCGGATCAAAAGACGGACGATCGGACAAAGCGATGATCTCACCGGTCTTTGGATCCATGATGATCGCCGTCGCATTTTTCGGTTTATATTCTTTATACAGTTCATCCATTTTCGTATCAAGCAGTTGTTGGATGCGATGATCGAGCGTCAACTGGACGTCCGCCCCGTCTTCCGGGTCGATTTTTAGTTGTTCATCGCTCGACACGAGCTGCCTGCCTGCTAAATCTTTCTCGAAACGATATAAACCGTACGATTCACTCAGCACGTCATTGAGCGATTTTTCAATCCCAAGTTCTCCGACGAGTTCGATGCGCCCGTTTTGATCAATCTTTTGGGCGTAGCCGACGACGGATGAAGCAAAGACTTTATTCGGGTAATAGCGTTTCGGTTCTTCTACGAACGTGATGCCCGGAATCTCAAAAGCTTCGATTGCTTCTTTTTGTTCGACCGTCAAATCACGGCCCGGTACCCCGAACTCGATTTGACCGCGATCGACATTTTGTTCGAGCCGTTTCAAAATATCGGCTTCAGTCATCGGGATGACCGTCGCAAGCTCTTTAGACGCACCTTTAAACTCGTCAGGCAAGAGCGTCTTGTTTTCGACCCGCTCTCCCCCTAGCTTCAAGACCGCGACAATCCGGTAGGACGGGATATTGATGGCAATCGGTTGCCCGAACCGATCAAAAATCTCTCCACGCTCTGCCTTAAGTGTACTGAC
>NZ_LYTG01000103.1:0-26473 GCF_001816105.1 Exiguobacterium sp. SH31 | reverse complement strand
TAAAAAGAGCGGTGTGAAGCAAACGATCGCCACCCACGCCACTCTTTTTTTACTCTGTTGTAGAGAATTCATCAGTCGATCACCAAAACGTTCTTTTCATTGAACTGCATGCCGAGCTTTTCAGCAATCGCATAAATTCTCTCAGGTGAGCTTAGTTGGGCAATCTCATACTTCAGTTCTTCATTCTCTTTCGAGATCGTGTTCATCTCTTGGCTGATGACAGCAGTATCTCGCATAATATTGTACGCTTCGTTATGTTTCGACACCGTGATGCCACCGAACAAGACGACCGAGAAAATCATCGTCGGGTACAGGATGGATTCGAACAAGGTCAACGTACGTCGTTTCGGAGCTGGTATTGGTCGTTCTTGCGGAATCGGATTTCGATTCGGTGAAATTTGAGGCTGCAGAGCCTTGCGGGCAGCTTCTGGCATCAGGTATCCCTCCTACGTACAATCTATTTTTGTTTTTCAGCGATCCGAAGTTTGGCCGACCGGGCCCGGCGGTTGTCTTCAAGTTCGTTATCTCCGGCAGTGATCGGCTTGCGTGTAATCAGCTTCAATTCCGGTTCGAACTCTTCTGGGATAATCGGCAATCCTTTTGGCAACTGTGGATACTGGCTCTTCTCTTTGAAAACCTGCTTACAGATGCGGTCTTCAAGTGAATGGAACGTGATCACACAAATCCGTCCACCGATGGCGAGCATGTCAATCGCGTCTTGGACGGCACGATCGAACACGTTCAATTCGTCGTTCACAGCGATACGGATCGCTTGGAACGTCCGTTTCGCCGGATGGCCGCCTTTGCGTCGCGCCGGCGCCGGAATTGCGTCTTTAATCAATTCGACGAGTTCAAACGTCGTCTCAATCGGCTTGACGGCACGAGCTTGTTCAATCTTACGCGCAATCTGTTTCGAGAACTTCTCTTCCCCGTATGTAAAGAAAATGCGGGCGAGGTCCCCGAACGGCCATTCGTTGACGACGTGGTACGCCGAAAAATCTCGTGACCGGTCCATTCGCATATCGAGCGGAGCGTCAAAATTATAGCTAAAGCCGCGTTCTGCCTCATCTAACTGTGGTGAAGAGACACCGAGGTCAAATAATACTCCATCGACTTTTGTCACACCTCGTACCGCTAACTCGTCTTTCAGGTGGACGAAGTTGCTCTTTATAAACGTAACCCGGTCCTCATATGGAGCCAAACGCTCAGCAGCGTGCGTGAGTGCGACGTCGTCCTGGTCGAAGGCGTAAAGATGGCCCGTCGTCAGGCGTTTCACAATCTCTTCGCTATGACCGGCTCCCCCTAACGTACAATCGACGTAAATTCCGTCCGGTTTGATGTTCAATCCATCAACAGACTCCATTTTTAAAACCGTTTCATGCTCAAACATACAAAAACCCTCTCAACCTACATTTTTCAACTAGTTTATTACATTTACTTTATCATAAAAATGTCAAGCTACGCATTGGTTTTTAGCGAAAATAGGAAACAAAAAGGTAACAAACAAAAAATGGTTCTCCAAACAAGTGGAGAACCTCGATCATTTACGATTTCACAATCAAATTTTGACTAAACAACGCTCCCATTCCGCCTGTTCATAGGCGGCGCGTAACCGAACGAATAAATCGTCTCCGTGACGATTCATCAGTGGGACCATCGACCAGATCCGCTCTTGCGGTGCGTCCATCGGCAGCAAGCGTGTCGACAGATGGATCCGACGTCGATTCAAACGATACTGCTCGCGCTTCGCCTCGGCCCGCATCTCGTCAGCAAGACGGTCAAGGATATGTCGCGCGTTCGTCTCAAAGCGATGCCCGCGCTTTCCTGCCTCTTGCCCGATTGCTTCAGACAGCGTGCGGTAGGCATACAGACTTTGGTCAAACGATTCGTCATCGAACGAATGGTCCGGGAGCGGATTCGTCAAGTAATCGACGAGCGTGGTCCCTTCTTGAGCGAGTTTTTTCTCGTCGTTCGTCGACATGACGACAGCGCCAAGTCTTGGGATCAACAACGGCATCTTCCAACCGAATACATGAAACAACGGACGAAGTTGGAGCCAATAGGCGATTTCCCCCGGACCGGCGACGTATGCGAGCGTCGGGAACAAGTAATCTTGCATGAGCGGCCGGGACACGACATTATTCGAGAACCGTTCGGGATGCTCATCAATTTCTTGTAACAGTTCCGCCTCCGTGAAGCGGTGACCGCGTTTCGTCGTGAAGACATCTTGTTCTTTCGTCAACAATTCACGCGTCCCGTCATGATAAAACACGTGGGCCGCATCGCGGTTCAGTTCTACGGTCGGCATGCCGTCCTCGAATGAGTCGCGGAACACTTCGTGCAAGCGGTCGTGTTGCACGATCAACTGTTTGAACGCCTCACGTTCGAGCCGGCGTACGCCAGGCTGATGCGGGTCGAACAGGAGAAAATCGTTCCCGACGAAACGCCGCATCATCTTCCCAAAAAATTGTGCGAACGAGTGACTCGCTTGGAGTAAGGCGACAAGCTCATGATAAAGCGTCGCCGTATGGACAGTCTCTGTCTCCGACACGAACAGACGTTGCAACATTTGGACGAGTTCGATTTTGAGACGGTCGAATTCGAGTTCTCCGACCGATGCTTTCCCTGCGAGCGGAACGGTCGACAACGCTTCTTTCCGCAGTTGCCGTGACAACGGCTGGGGGGCGTACACATGGTTGATTTCGGCGAAGTCATGATCCTCGGTCGCCATCCAAAAAATCGGGATGACCGGCTTACCGAGCACGGCCTCCGCCTGTTTCGCTCGTTTGAGCACGGTTAACAGCTTATACACCGCAAACAACGGGCCCCCGAAGACTCCGACTTGCTGTCCGGTCACAATCGTGAACGCCTCGCCTTTCGCGAGCGCGTCGAGTTTTGAGTCAAGCACGTCCGAGAGCGGACCGTGAACCGTCTGTTGCGCCCGAAGAATCTCTGCTAACGATTCCAGATGCGGGTATGAGCGTCCTTCAAGCTCGCTCGCTCGAGCTTCGAGCTCGTCCATTCCTTTATAGTCCAGCCACTTCGTATATCCCGCTTCGATTTGGATCATCGGGGAAGATGGACTGTACATGGCGTCTAGCGACTCTATCCTCACGTATAACGACTTCCTTTCAAACGGTCAATGAATCATTTCATTTGCGACACCGAGCGTAAACAACACGGCGTGTAACGGGACGAGTAGTAAAAATAACAATCGCCAGCCGTGTACGAACATTTTTGTATATAAGACTTCTTCGTGGCGGACTCGCTGCCAAATCGCATTTGCCGGAAAAATAGCGCAGCAGATGGCTAAGAGCAACCAAAAGACGTCGTCCCCGACGAGTGTCTCTAATAGGACCGTACACGCATAAAACCAGAGGAACACTCCGGCATCGCAGACAAGTTTAAACGTATTGACCGATTTCGGCATAATTTTTCTAAATATCATATACACCATAAACCATATGACAAGCGGAAATGAAACGATATACACTAACACGATGCGCTCGCTCCTATTATCAATTTTTGCATGAGTGGGATGACCGTCAGTTTTCGGCCTCTGTCCTCGGCCCGTTTCAAGAGCGGGGTCAAGATGGCATCGACCTCGGTCATACGTCCGGCCTCGATATCTCGAAGCATCGAAGAGCGGTTTTGAGCTGTCTTCTCGATGATCGTCTCAATATATGTATAAGGTACGAACTGATCGAACAGCGGTGTCAGCTCCTCATAGATCGTTTGCGCGACTTCGCGGCAAGGCGGTTCGGCGACGGCTCCGTTCGGGACGCGACAAAGTGCAGTGATCGGATTGATGATCGCGTTCGCAAACAACTTTTCAACGACGACTTGTTCGATATCCGCTTCCCACACGACTTGGAGCGGCGAGGCGATGAACGTGAGCGGCTGTAGAGTATGCAAGCTCCCGATTCGAACTCGGCCGAGGCCGCTATGGTTAATTCGATTCCCGTCTCGCGTCACCCCGTGCTCGATGACGCCTAAGTGGAATCCTCGTTCCCGAGCGTACTCGAGATGGGCAATCCCGTTCGAGCAGATGAACACAGGGACGTCCCCGGTAAGCCGTTCTGTCGCCGCGCGCACTTGGTGCGCTTTCGTCGTCACGAAAAAGACGTCCGCTTCCGTTTCGTTGAGTGTATGTACCGGTTTGAGCGGGACAGCGACGGTCCCCTCCGTCATACCGGCTCGTTCGATTGTGACGTCTCTCGTTTCTTCGCCTCGACCGTACAAGGTGACGCTATAGTCCTTCGCGAGTAAAGACGCCATCAACATCCCGACAGCCCCGTTCCCGATAATCCCAATTCGTTTGATCGGCTTCATTCGCTATCCCTCCACAAACAGTGTGCACAAAGAATTTTACCACAATCTGTTTCCAGGACCACACAATAAAAAAAGAAGCGATCTCCAAGGAGACCGCTTCTTTTCGCATTATTTGCTTGTTACTTCTTTACCGTTGTAATGTCCGCAAGATTTGCAAACACGGTGTGAAAGTTTCATGTCGCCACAGTTCGGGCACTCGTTCATACCAGGTACGTTAAGTTTGAAGTGAGTACGACGAAGACGTTTGCGAGTTTTCGACGTTCTACGGAATGGTACTGCCATCGTTGTCCACCTCCTTGAAAAGTTAGCCGTTCTCGTCCTCTTTTTTAGAGAACAAGTCAGCAAGGCCCGCGAGGCGCGGGTCGATTTTTGGTTGGTCGTCCGGCTGTTCGTCAATGAGAGACCAGCCTTCCCCTTCAACCTGAGTTTTGTCTGTTTCGTTCCCGAAAATTTGAATCGGGACTTCTAACATGATGAGCTCTTTTACGATCGGTCGCAGATCAATCGTATTTCCTTCTGGCAAATTGACATCATCGAATTGCTCCGTATAACGCCCATTCTCCAAAAAGAAAGGCTCGAGCGATTCAATATCAAATTCAAAGACGACATCCTCTAACGTACGCGCATCTGGCAACGTCAGGTCCCCTTGAACCTTCAAATTGAATGTAACTTGATTAGATGTGAACGACGCATCCCCGTGCACATGCACCGGACGAATCGAACGGATATCCGGATGGAGCTGAGTAAGCTCTTCGAGTTCAACCATCTCATCGATGGAAAAACTGTCATCCTGGTTTCGTAGCTTAAGTAGCTGTGCAATAGACCACTTCATCCGAATCACCTCAATTGCAACAATATGAATTATAGATAGGCCAACTTGTTTTGTCAATGTTTTTTCTTTACACTAAAATCAGTTGGCGACGGCGCTTTGCCAAAGCGTACTTACCTATCTTACACCAATCCAATCGACAATGCAAAGGAGTAAATTTATGAAAAAGACGGCCATCATCGCGGAGTACAATCCGTTCCATAACGGACATCTCTATCAGGCAAAAACAGCTCGAATCGAAACGGATGCCGACGCCATGATCGCCATCATGAGTGCCCAGTTCACACAGCGCGGTGAACCGGTTGCTTTTGACAAGTGGAGCCGGGCTGCGGCGGCAGTCAAAACAGGGGCGATCGACCTTGTGATCGAACTGCCGACTTGTTACGGCGTCCAACGCGCCGACCGGTTCGCAAGCGCGGCTGTCGCCATCGCGGAACAAATCGGATGCCAGACGCTCTCGTTCGGCAGTGAGAGCGGCGACGCCGATGCGATCCTGCGCGCGGCACACGCTGGTATCGAAGCGTCACCTGCCTATCATGACGCGCTCCAACACGCCTTAAAAGCAGGCAAGTCATCCGCCAAAGCATCGAGCGAGGCGTTTGCGGCACTTTATCCAACTTTTGACTTGACGCTTCCAAACAACATTCTCGCCTATCATTATGCGAAAGCCGCTCGCACCATCTCACTCCATACCGTAAAACGTCTTGGGGCCGGCTACCACGATACAGGCGTCTCGGACGTCATGTCGGCAACGGGCGTCCGGGCCCACTATCTCGAGACCGGGAGTGTCCGGGCTGTCCCAGAAGCGACACGGGCGTTATTCCAGCAGACGTCGATGGCCCACTGGTCGCTCTATTGGCCTGTCTTGCAATTCAAGTTACGGACGATCCCGAAGTCAGAACTCGAACAACTCGTCGGCATTGACGCTTCGTTGTCCCCTCGCTTGATCGAAGCAGGTCTCGCACCGACGTTCGAACAAGCTATGGGCGGTCTGTTGACGCGACGCTATACACGTACGGCCATCCAGCGCGCTCTCGTCTCGGTCCTCATCCATTGGAAACGTGACGAACTTCCGGAACGATTTGACGAAGTCCCGTACGTCCGTCCGCTCGCATTCAATGCGATTGGCCGTAGCGTCTTAAAAGACATAAAAAAAATGGTACCGCTCGTCAGCAAGTACCAATCTGATTTAGCGTTCGAAGCCCGTGTGACCGAGGCGTACCGGTTACCTCTCGGCAACAACCGGTCACTGCTCGAGCATATGCAAACCCCTCAATTCATCGACTCCAAATAATCGATGGCGTCCTCGACCGTTTCGACCGGAACGACTGCAATGTCGCTCTCGAGCCGGTCGAGTGATTCCAGCGCTTCATCATAATTCGAACCGGCCGGCACGAAGAACACCGAGGCACCGGCTCGGTCAGCTGCGACGATTTTTTGCCACGCCCCACCGATCGGACCGACGTTTCCTTCTTCATCGACCGTGCCAGTACCGGCAATCGTCTCACCGCCCGCCAAGTCACCCGGCGTCAACTGATCATAAATCTCTAGCGTGAACATGAGCCCGGCCGAGGGCCCCCCAACGTTCGTCAGTTCAAACGTGACGTCCGGTTCTGTGCGCACATCTTGCACCGGCAGCGGCTCATAAATTCCGAGTCCGACACGGTCCCCGCTCCGGTCGAGCGGTTGAACGAGTGTCTTCACGACACGTTCCCGTCCATCCCGTTCGAGCGTGATCGTCACTTCATCCCCCGCCTCGAACGCCGAGACGCGCTTGATGAAATCAAGACGTGACGCGAACGATTGGCCGTCAAGCGCTGTAATGACGTCACCTGGTTTAAGGACGTTCGCCGCGAGCGACCCGGTGATTGGAGCCGAGACGTACATGCCGTCAAACGTGACGGTCACGTCCTCTTCGGCTAGACCGTACGCGTATTGAATGGCCGCTTGCTGCGACGATGACATGAGCAGCTGCTGTCTTCGCTCGTAATCGTCTTCCCCTTCGCCGTCATACAAATAGCGACTAGACGGACTCGCTTCCGTGAACGGCGTGAACCAGCTCCCGACGAGCCAAAGCGGTGTCGCCCGTCGTTGCGAGATCGTGACCATCATCAGTTCACCCGCATCTTTCGTCCCGTCTTCAACTGTCATAAAAGTTTCGATGGTCGTCGCTTCGCCCGGATACGTGATGTAATAAGGTAACGGGGCAAATAGAAAGATGAGCACGGCGACGAGGATACCGAAGCCGATCTTCAGCGACTTCATTGCTGTTGACTCACTTCATATTTTTTCCGAAGTGCCTGTTCGACTTGTTCGGGAACGAGTTCAGCGACCGAGGCACCGTATTTGGCGACTTCTTTCACGATCGACGAGCTGAGGAACGAGTATTTGCTGTTCGTCATCATAAACAGCGTCTCGACGTCCTCGTTTAACTTCTTGTTGATCGAAGCGATCTGAAGTTCGTATTCGAAGTCAGAGACGGCCCGAAGACCGCGGACGATCGTCGCTGCTTCTCGTTTAGCGGCATACTCGACGAGCAGTCCGCCAAACGCGTCCGCTGACACGTTCGGTAAATGCGATGTCACTTCCCGAATGAGCGTGAGCCGCTCTTCGACGTTGAATAACGGTGCCTTGCTCGAGTTTTCGAGCACCGCGACGATCACTTCATCAAAGATGGCTGCCGCCCGCTCAATAATATCTAAATGTCCGTTCGTAATCGGGTCAAAGCTCCCCGGGCAAATCGCGATCCGTTTCATATGTTCACTCCTCGGTCGTTGCGTACTCGTAAAGGCTGATCGTAATGACAGACGAGTAGCGTTGAACCTTAATTTTTTCGAGCAGACCGACCCGATCCGGCAACGTCGTCTCGCTGCCATGTTCGCAGACGACGACGCCGTTGTCTGTCAACAGTCGGTTCGATTCAATGAGTTGTAAAAACGATTCATGTTCTTCCTCATGGTACGGCGGGTCCATGAAGATGAGTTTGAACGACTGTCCCGTCTCGGCGAGTTGGTCGAGGACGGCCCGTGCGTCTTGCCTTTGAACCGTCGCTTGTGCCTCGTAACGCGTCGCCCGTAGATTGTCCTGTATCGTTTGAATCGCCTTCCCATGACGATCTACGAAGACGGCACGGTCGCACCCCCGTGATAACGCCTCGATCCCGAGACCGCCACTCCCTGCGTAAAGATCGAGGGCATCTCCCCCGGCGAAGTAAGGGCCGATGATATTAAACAATGATTCTTTTACTTTATCTGCCGTCGGTCGTGTCGTCGACCCTGGGACCGCCTTTAGGCGCGTCCCTTTCCGTTCTCCTGAAATGACTCGCATCGTTGATCCTCCATTAGAAAAGATGAAGGCGTCACCACCTTCATCTCGCCGGTTTATTTCTGCTTTGGCTCGTACGTCTCGGCAATGAAAGGCCGTTCGCTCCGAACGACCGCGTCGACGAATGGCAAGGCACTGATTTTCTCGATGATCGTCTCATGGTCTTCTAAGTCTGTATATAAAAAGGCGTACTTCTCACGCTTCGAGACGTAATATAAGTTTGCGTAGCGACGCAGTGCTTTCACTTGTTTGAGCGACTGCACGTAAACGACGAGTCCGATTCGACCTTTTAACTCGAATGATTCAGCCAGCACATCCACAACTTCCGCCTCCTCCGCCACAGCTTCCGCCACCGGAACAGCCACCCTCATCGAAGAACGGGTTGCCGGTAGGCACTTTGATTTTTGGAGATACCGAGAACGCCAACAGCTCACTCACTTCTCCGAGTAACTTATCCAAGTTACGCTCCGCCTTTTTGAAGGCGGCCACTTCCGGTTGCACGTCGAGACGACGCTTCACGAGATGCATCTCTTTTTTGATACGATCGTGATCCGGATGATGTTTCCCGAAACGTTGCACGTACTCATAATCCTCTTTCATTCGTAAAAATTCCCGTTCGACTTCCTGGGCTTCTTTCGAGCGAGCGCGAGCTTGTTTTGTCGCGATATATGTTTGGAACGATTCGCTCGTCTCGATCAAGGCAGTCAATGCTTCTGTTTGATCGAGCAAATCAATCGTCTGTTCAGTAATAATCATGGCTTTCACCCTTTCTGACATGATTTTACCACAATTGATTCCCTCTGTGAGCAATCGGACTTATAATTGAACGTGACGTAAATGCAGAAAGGAAGTGAACCACCGCTTCATGCGGTGTACGATGAAAAAAGTCTCGTTTAACATGATTCGCTCGGCCGGTATGAAAACCGACTATGCGAAACCAGAATATTATTATGATCAGCTCGATAAAGTCCGGGCGGCCGATCTCGTCCTCTTCCCGGAGTACTGGATGGTCAACTCGATCATTTACGGGTTGAACAAACCGATCTTCCCGTCTCCGGCGACGTACCACCTCGGGCACGATAAAATCGAGATGACGCGCGCTTTCACAGCGACGTTCCCGCACCGCATCCCGAAGACGTCAATTTACGGGAAGAACCCGTACACGATCGAACGCGTCCTTGAAGAGTTCGAATACCCGTTCGTCGCCAAGACCGCCAAGTCCTCGATGGGTCAAGGCGTCTGGCTCATTAAAAATGAAAAAGAATGGCTCGAATACGTCGACAAACACGAGACGTTTTACGTCCAACAGTTCATCCCGAACGACCGTGACCTGCGCATCATCGTCATCGGCGAAGAAGTCGTCGGTTCTTATTGGCGCGTCAGTGAGGCCTTTTTAAACAACGTCGCCCAAGGTGCCCACTTCTCGTATGACGATATCCCAGGTCACGTCGTGGAAGAAGTGCTCTCGATCGCGAAGACGCTTCACATCAATCACGCCGCGTTCGACGTCATCGTCTCAGGGGATAATTTTTACATCTTGGAATTCAACGTCTTCTTCGGTTCAGAAGGATTGATGCCGCTCGGCGTGAGACTTACCGACAAGATTGCGGCGTATCTCGAAACGATGTCTTGACCGTTCATCTTTTTTTCACAATTTGAACACACGTTATTCCAAGAACGTTTTCGAATATGATATGATGACATATGAGGTTTATTAGGGAAAAGGGGGATTATGATGAAATTTGAGCAGTTCCACATCGAGGGAAAAGAGATCCGCTTCGGTTTGCTCGAGACGATCATGGATCATCATCATTTCATCCGTGAAGGCGCTTGGGACTATGAGCGTGCGACGTATGATATGAAGTACGAGAAGCAATCGACGGGCGAGACGTTTTACCTGCGCTTGCCGGTTTATGCGATTGAAGGCCAAATCGAGGACCGTCACGCAGTCGTGAAAATGATAACACCGATCCTCGGGAAACATTACTACCCGCACGGCGTCGAGTACGATGAAGAGTTCCCAGAAGAAATCGTTCGCGACTGTGAGCGTCGTCTCGCGGCTCTTGCGGAAACATTAGAAGTCAAACCCCTCTAAACGAAGGGGTTTTTCTTTTGGCCACTCAACAAAAATGGAGAACCCGCTGTGGGTTCTCCATTTTTACATACGCTTAACGACTTGCAATCACATTGAGTGTCACGTCGACTTGTCCGAGCAATAGATCGAACTGGTCGCGGACGTAACGGTACAACCGCTCTGCCTCGCTAAGCGAGACGGGTGCGATCAGTAGATAATCGTACCGCTCTTTCGAGAGCGACACGACTTTCACTTCGCGCAACCCGAATTCGATCGCGCTGCACGCAATCAAATCCTCGATCGCCCGCTCTGCAATCGTCACATCTCCGTATGAATAATCGTTTCCGATGACAGCCATCGTATCGTTCATCTTCTTCACTCCTTTTCTGCAACGAGCACCAACACATCCTCCATAATGGTTTCGATGTCGACGGGTTTTTCTCCTGTCGTCGCCATTTGCGCGACTGCACGAACATCATGGTGACGGTCGATGATATACATCGTCGTCGCGTGGGTGACAAGTCCACTATTCGCTTTCGAATAATAGAACTGAAGCTGACGGGTGATCCGGTCGATGTCGGCTTTGTCACCGGTCAACATCTTCCATCCAGTTGGCTCAGCTTGGAACGCCGCTCCGTAGTTCTCAAGTACCGGGATCGTATCGACTTCCGGGTCGACCGTGATGGCGACGAGTTCGACGTCAGTGCCGTACAAGTCGTTCGCCTTCAAGTCTTGCTCGAGTTTCATGAAGTCGCGTAGCGTGAGCGGACAAATGTCCGGACAGTTCGTATAAAAGAACGTGACGATTTTGACTTTTCCGTTATCTGAGTCATACGGTTGGCCATCGAGCGCGTTCGTCAACGTGAACGGGGTCGGCTCTTGGATGACCGGCAAATCATCTTCTTTGAAGAAGAGAAAATACGAGCCCACTCCGATAGCAATCAAAATGACGACCGTCAACCCGACCGTCAAGTAACTATTTCGTTTCATGCTCATCCCCCTCTCTTCGGTCATCCTCCGATGATGGCCCGGAAGACGTTCGTCGTCTCACCCGGTTCAAACGCCACATAGAGAAGAACATAGACCATCACACCTGTAATGGCTGTGAAAAACCAGACGACTGATGCTTTCGGTCCGATTTTACGATGTTTCTCGATCTTGTTTTTATAGCCAAGATAGAGTGTGATCAATCCGAGGATACCACCTGTCGTCGCCAGGATGATGTGGAAAATCATGAAAGCGAGATAGTACGGCTTCACCGAGTCCGGACCTCCAAATGCTGTATTCCCAACAAAGATCGTCCGCGAGACGTAAAGGATAAAGAACGTTGTCGCCGCGACGGCAGCTGCTGTCATGACTTTCTTATGCTTTTCAATATTGCGGCGGTCGCGCGCGATAATCGTCCAGCCGATGGCGACCAAAATCGCACTGATTACAATGAATGTCACACTAATTAAGGCAAGATAGTTCATCGATGTTTCCCCTTTGACTTAGTTCATTTTTTCTCTTTCGGTTCGTTCGGTGTGAATGACATGCCTTCGTCAAGCGCGAGCGATTTCGTCCGGCGTACCCAACCGAAGAACGTCCAGCCGAAGAAGAAACCGTACACGACTTCCTGACCAAGCTTCATCAATACCCCGCCGAAGCGCTGGTCTTCGAGGGCGCTGTTCGTCGCACCCATCAAGGCGTTTAAGTCGAGACCGGATACGTCTCCGTTCGGCATACAGTATCCGAGCACCGTCGCGAACGTCTCAACGTCCGTATAGGCGTTATAGAGAATTCCTTGACTGAAGATGATGAACGCACAAGCAGGCGTTAGCAAAACACCATTTGCGATGATGTACACCATCCGTTTCAAATCGGACATCCCCTCTTCTTCATCGGAGAGGAATGGGGCGATGACCGGATACCACATCGTCAAACTGAAGACGACGAGAGCCCCGTGAAAGATGCGATGCACCCCATAGTTCGTTAACACGTAATCAAAGATGAATGGCATGTGGTAAAACGTAAATAACGCGTTGAACAACACGAGCGCGATCAGCGGTTTCGTCATAAACTTGAGCGTCGGCCCGATTACTTTATAACTAAATAATTTTTCAAATACCCAATACGGCAATCCGTAAATGACGAGCGCCGGCGCTAACACGTAGACGAGCACCATCTGCAACATATGCACCGAGAAGATAATGTGCGCGAGCACATCGACTGGACTACCAAATCCGATGTAATAGAGAACGATCGCAAACAACATGCTGAACTTTTGTAGCAACGTGGTCGACTCGTACCCTCGTTTCGCCATTCTCTCTGTGACGAACGCATAGAGGACGTACAACCCTACCATCAACAATCCGAACAATGGACTCCAAAGTGTTATCCAATCGAACTGTTTGAGTAGCTCTGATGTATTCCAGAGCATCCCTTCACCCCTTTTCTTTCTCTCCCAAACCAATGAAACCGTTCACTTCAAGATTACTATTCCTTTATTTTTGAAGTAAAGCAAAAAGGACTGAATCATCTATGTTTCCACAGATGTTCAATCCTTTGTCACATTTTTACCAAATGAGCAAACGAAGTGCCGCGACAGTGATGATGGCTACGAAAATACCAAGCCACATCATTCCGACGATCCACGTGTTGCCACGGTTGTTCATATGCATGAAGATGTACAACTGCAAGAACACTTGGATGATGGCGAGGATGATCAAGAAGCCACCCGCTGCCCATACCGGCATGAGCTCCGCGTAGACCGCGCCGAACGCGACAAACGTGAGCAAAATCATCATCGCGAAACTGATCAACTGAAGTTGATACTCGCGTCTCGACTCTGCCTTCACTTCAAGCTCTAACTGTTTGTGTGTTTCGTTCATTGGATTTTTTTCCATGTCAGCTCACCATCCCTAAGAGATAGACGATCGAGAAAATGAAGACCCAAACAACGTCGATGAAGTGCCAATACAAACTCGACACGTAGAACTTCGGTGCGTTGTAGACATCGATCGGACGGTTCCAGTTGCGAATCAACAGCGTCGTGATCCAAAGGAGACCGAACGTGACGTGAGCGCCGTGGAATCCGACGAGCGTGTAGAACGCAGAACCGAACGCACTCGACGTGAACGTGTGACCGATATGGTAGTAGTGGATGAACTCGTAAATCTCAGCCCCTAAGAACCCTGCTCCGAGAAGAAGCGTCACGATCAACCAAAACTTCATTCGACCTGGATTGTTCGCTTTCATGTTCATCATCGCGAGCACGCTCGTGAGCGAGCTCGTGAGGAGGAGCATCGTCATCAAGAAGACGAGCCCCATTTCAAAGATATTGTACGAGCGAAGTTCCTCTGGTGCACCAGAATTTAGAAGCCCGACGTACGTTCCAAACAACGAGGCGAAGAGAACGGTCTCTCCTCCAAGGAAGAACCAGAAGGCCACATATTTATTCTTCCCTTCCAGTGTGGCTTTCTCTGGATTGGCCGGAATACCGGTCACTGGGTGTTTTTCAACTGCATGTGCCATTTATTGTTCTCCTTTCTCACGAATCGCTTTCAAATCCGCTTCGATTTGTGATTTTGGAATGTAGAATCCGTGGTCGTCGATCCATGAACGGAGGAACATCGACACGAACGTGATGAGTAAACCGATGACGATGAGTGACCAACCGACAACCGCGTTGTCCATTTGGAAAATCGCGCCAAGTCCAGCGATGAATAACCCGAGTGACATGAAGAACGGGATCAATGAGTTATTCGGCATATGGATGTCTGACACTGGTTCAGCGACAGAAACCCGTTTATTACCCGCCATCTTCTCGAGCCAGAACGTATCCAACCCTTTGACGAGCGGCGTTTGTGCAAAGTTGTACTCTGGAGTCGGCACAGGAAGTGTCCACTCGAGCGTACGTCCGTCTTCCCAATGGTCAGGTTTGACGACTTCTTTCGACAAGAACGCCTTGACGACTGCGATGAGCAAGATGATCGTCGACACACCCATGAAGAAGGCACCGATCGTCGACAGCAAGTTCAACGTCTCAAACCCTTGATTCGGCAAGTATGTGAAGACGCGGCGTGGCATTCCGAACAATCCGAGGAAATGTTGCGGGAAGAACGTCAAGTGGAACCCGATGAAGAACAACCAGAACTGCCAGTAGCCAAGCTTCTCAGAGAGCGCTTTGCCGAACATGAGCGGGAACCAGTAGTAAAGTCCTGCGAAAAGACCATAGACGACCCCACCGACGATTACGTAGTGGAAGTGGGCGACAACGAAGTAACTATCGTGGTACTGATAGTCAGCCGGTGCGACCGAGAGCATAACCCCTGTCATCCCTCCGACGAGGAACGATGGGATGAACGCCACCGAGTAAAGCATCGCGACGTTGAACTTGATCTGCCCACCCCAAAGTGTGAACAGCCAGTTGAAGATTTTGACCCCTGTCGGAACGGCGATAGCCATTGTCGCGACGGCAAAGATCGAGTTTGCGACCGGTCCAAGACCGACCGTGAACATGTGGTGAACCCAAACCATGAAGCCAAGGAACCCGATGAGCATCGTAGCGAATACCATCGTCGTGTAACCGAACAAGCGTTTACGGGCAAACGTCGGAATGATTTCCGAGAAAATACCGAACGCCGGCAAAATCAAAATGTAAACTTCTGGGTGACCGAAGATCCAGAAGAGGTGTTCCCAAATGACAACGTTACCGCCCATTGCCGGATTGAAGTAAACGGCACCGAACAGACGCTCGAACATCAACATGAACAAGCCGACTGTAAGCGGCGGGAACGCGAAGACGATCAACGCCGAAGCGACGAACGTCGTCCAAGTGAAGAGCGGCATCCGCATGAGTTTCATGCCTGGTGCCCGCATGTTCAAAATCGTGACGAGGAAGTTAATCCCGGCCATGAGTGAACCGAACCCTGAGATTTGAAGACCGAGGGCGTAGAAGTCGACCCCTGTCGCTTCCGGTTGCGTCGAGAGCGGCGCGTAAGCCGTCCAACCCGCGTTCGGTGCAGCGCCGAAGAACCAGCTAAGGTTCAACATGAGTCCACCGAAGAAGAACAACCAAAAACCGAGCGAGTTAATGAACGGGAACGCGACGTCGCGCGCCCCGATTTGAAGCGGCACGACGGCGTTCATGAAACCGAATAGCATCGGCATCGCCGCAAGGAAGATCATCGTCGTCCCGTGCATCGTGATCAACTGGTTGAACACTTCGCCGCTGACGAAATCGTTCATCGGACGGACGAGTTGCCAACGAATAAGTAACGCTTCAATTCCACCGAGAAGGAGGAAGAAGATTCCTGAGAACAAATACAAAATACCGATTTTTTTGTGGTCAACCGTCGTAACCCAATCCATGATGCCATTGTATTTACGCGGTTGCTGCATAGCAGTGGTCTGTGCCACGTGAAATCCCCCTTTTCCCGTTAGTCAATCTTCTGATCGTACAAGAAGTCAACGAGTGCATCTAACTCTTCATCACTGATTTGGCCTTCACTGAAGCCAGGCATGAGCGCGCCTTGTTTTAATGCTTGTGGATCACGAATCCATTCTTTCAATTTTTCTTCGTTGTTTTCGAGATAACCCGCCAACCACTCGCGGTCACCGAAGTTCGTCAAGCTAGGCGCGACTTTACCGCCACCGTGGCAGCTCAAGCAACTTTGGACGTACACTTGCTCACCTGTCGTCAAGTTTTGGTTGTCAGCGACAAGTTTTTCTGTATTTTCGTCTTGCTTCGCTTTCATGTCTTCGAGCCACTGATCGTAATCAGCTTGCTCGAGGGCGATGACTTTAAAGTCCATGAGCGCGTGCGATGGTCCACAAAGCTCGGCACACTTACCGTAGAACGTACCTGCTTCGTTCGCATGCAACCACATCTCGTTATCTAACCCTGGGTTCGTATCCGTCTTACCAGACAAAGCCGGTACCCAGAACGAGTGAATGACGTCTTTTGATGTCAAGTTGATGCCGACCCGTTTACCGACCGGGATGACAAGTTCTTGTCCTGTGACAACACCAGCGTTCGGATATTCGAACTCCCACCAATACAGGTTGGCTGTAACGTTAATTTCTTCTTCTTTTTTCGCTTCTTTCGCTTTCGCGAGCTCGACAGTCGTTGTGATTGTCGGAACAGCGAGAATGATGAGCAAGATGATTGGAACGACTGTCCAAATCATCTCGAGCGTGCTGCTACCTTCCACTTGCTTCGGAATCGATTCATCTTTCCGACGGAATTTCATGAGCACGTACACGTAAATGACCGTTACGATGACAAGTACAAAGAGCATGATTGCCAAACTGATGAGAATGATCCGGAGCTGAATTTCAGCGCCTTCTCCCATCGGCTTCAATGCAGACAATCCCTCTACGCCGCACCCTGACAATAGCAGCGCGAACATCATCATCGGGACGATGCCAAACAGAAGCTTCTTAAATGATTTCACAACAATCCCCACTTTCTCCCAAAATGATGTGCAATGGTTTCTATTTTCTATATAGTGAGTGCGATTACCAAAGTGCCGTCAATACCAGCGCGACAATCCACACGACTAAATAAATTAATGAATAAAAGAACATTTTGTTAGCCCACTTGATCTCATCTTCGGCTTTAAACCCTTTCAAACCGAGATATAACCAGTAGCCCCCAAGACCGGCCGCAATGATCACGTAGACCGTACCGTAATGCATAAACAAGAGCGATGCTGGAATGAGCGTCGCAATCCACCAAATGATTTGCCGCTTGGTGATCGCGAAGCCGTTTACAACGGGCAGCATCGGAATTCCTGCCGCCCGGTATTCCTCGACGCGTCGCATCGCGAGCGCGAGAAAGTGTGGCGGTTGCCACAAGAACATGACGAGGAACATGAGCCAGGCGTCGATATGAAGCGCCGGGTCAATCGCGGCCCATCCAATCAGCGGTGGAACCGCTCCGGAAATACTGCCAACGACCGTGTTCAACGTATGTGTCCGTTTTAGCCACATCGTATAAATGACGACATAAAAAAATGCCCCGATTAAACCGAAGACTGCTGCTACGTAAGACACGATCAATAAAAGCAATGTACCGACCGCAAGTTGCGTAAGTCCGAGAAGTAAAATGCGCTCCCCTGAAATTTTACCGGTGACACTCGGTCGATTGTCTGTACGTCCCATCAAGTAGTCGATATCACGGTCCACGAAGTTGTTTAGGTAACAACTCCCGGAAATGACGAGCGCGCTTCCTAACATCGTTAATAAGAGCTGTGGCCAAACTTCAAACAAATAAAGCACTGGCGTATCACTCTGGTATGTTGTTGCCACAAAGAAACCGGCGAACACTAACAAAAGGTTAGCGCGTACGATTCCCATTTTTGCCAAAGCAACATAGTCACGGAACGAGGCGGCTGATTCTGTATAGTCTACTTCTGCCACTGTTCCCGGGTTGACTTTTGTCATGCTGACCCCCCCACATAATCACGAAATCCTCGTATTCTTTTCACAGAAAAAACACAATATGAACAAAGTACACCTAACTCATTACAAAGATACCATATTTTCAAAAAGAATACGTCGTTTATGCTTGTAAAATAGCGAGTTTTTTATGGCGAACGTGTGATAATTGTCACAGTAAAATTCCTGTACTAATACTAGGATAACGATTTTGATAGCGATTGCAAGCTTTTCCGTTTCGTTTTTCCGGACTAAAGCCGTATAATAAGTATGGCGAAAAAAATAAAAACATACAAGGCACAATTCTAGTGATTTTTCTCAAAAAGCAGGTGGAAACGAATGCATAAAAAACTCGCACTATTCTCAAGCCTCGTCACCCTCGGTATGATGCTCGTCTTGATCATGGGCGGTACTGTTACGAAAACCGACTCAGGTGACGGTTGCGGGACGGACTGGCCGCTCTGTCACGGGAAACTGATCCCGACGAACCCGAGCGTCGAGACGATGATCGAATACAGTCACCGCGTCGTGTCAGGGATTGAGGGACTCCTTATCATCGCCTTGACGATTTGGACGTTCACGGTCGTCAAAAATCGATTCGATGTCAAAGTGTTCGCGTTCCTAGCGTTCATTTTCATGTTGATTCAATCGATCATCGGCGCCGGAGCCGTCATCTGGCAACAGTCGGACGCGATTCTCGCGCTCCATTTCGGGATCTCGCTCGTCTCGTTCGCGTCCTTACTCATCCTGACGATTCTTTTATTCGAAGGTGAACGGGTACACAAAGCCGTATCCGAAAAACTAAAGATTCACTTGTACGGGTTGACGATTTACACGATGGTCGTCGTCTACACAGGAGCTTACGTCAGACACCTCGGTGCGACATACGCCTGTGTCGGTTGGCCGATCTGTGAGCAAAACGTGTGGACGTTCGAATCATACGTTCAAATGGGGCATCGCATCATGGCGGCACTCCTCGTCTTCTACACGCTCTACGTCCTTTATTTGGCCCGACGCGAAACGAACCGTCTCGTCGAACGGGGCATGTGGGCCTCACTATTCTTCATCATGCTTCAAGTCGGCACGGGTGCATGGATCGTCCTTGGCGGCCACGCCACATACGTACCGCTCTTGCACGCGTTCTTGATCACGTGCTACTTCGGGATCATCTCGTACTTGGCGTACCATGCGTATCGAAGCACCAATCGAGCGGTAGACGCAGCTCGAAAAGAAACGGTCTGACGAATCAATCCAAATCACGAAACAAAGGAGCGGTCGCCCGCTCCTTTTTGTATGCCTATCTGTCACTGTGCGTCCTTGAACCGCTCGAGCGCCCTTGCACGCGCCGCCTTATGATCGACGATCGGTTCGATATAGCCGTCCCGATCTGACGGGTCCGGGAAATGGATCGCTTTCCTGTCAACGTCAGCCAACTCGGTTACATATTTACGGATAAACGTCCCGTCCGCGTCGAACTTCTCCGACTGGATGGTCGGATTAAAGATCCGGAAATACGGCACGGCGTCCGTCCCGACCGAAGCGGCCCATTGCCATCCGCCGATGTTCGAGGCGGCCTCGTAGTCGATCAACTTCCGTTCGAAGTAGCGCTCGCCTTTGCGCCAGTCGATCAACAGATGTTTCGTCAAAAACGAAGCGACGATCATCCGGAGCCGGTTGTGCATCCAACCGGTCTCGTTCAATTGACGCATCGCCGCGTCGACGATCGGATACCCGGTCTCGCCACGGCACCATTTCTCGAACTGGTCGTCATTGTCTTCCCAGTCGAGATGTTTATATTTGTCATTGAACGGCCGATCCTTCAGTCCCGGGAACTGGACCATGATCATATAGTAGAACTCGCGCCACAACAGCTCATCGTAATACGTGTCACGTCCTGTTGACTGCCGTGCCTCGAGGACGGCTGCTACGACCGTACGAATCGACAACACACCGGTCCGTAAATACGGTGACAGCCGACTCGTCCCGGCAATCGCCGGGATGTCACGGTCTTCAGCGTAACTCGTCACCCGGTGTTCCACAAAATCGCGTAACCGTTTCATTGCAGCTTCTTCGCCAAGTGCTTTCCACGAACGTTCACACCGGTCAAACTGTTGTTTCAATTCATCAGGCAGTTCATGTTGCTTCGTCGCGAGTTGCTTCAAACGAACGACGTCGACGTCGTACGGTTGCGGCGGCGTCTCGGCGTACACCGCTTTTTTGAATGGCGTGTACACTTTATACGGAGTCCCGTCTTTTTTCGTGAACGCGTTCGGGGCGAATAAATGACGGTCGAGCAAACGGATGACTAACACGTCTCCCCCGAGCGCTTCGATGACCGCATCGTCACGTTGTTTGAACGGCTCGACATACTCAGCGTTAAAATAAAGCGCGTCGAGTCGTCCGAGCTGCTCGACAAACGCTTCCGCTGAGTCGGCAACAATGGTGCGCAGCCCGATTTCTTGATCGGCGAGCTCCTGCATGAACTGCTTCATCGTCGCGAAAAAATAATCGTGTCGCGTCTCGAACGGCTCGCAGTATTTCGGATTGAGCCAAAAGACGAACTCGATGTCATCGTCACCTGAGGCATCTTTCAAGACCCGGTGTAACATATGGTTGTCACTTAATCGAAAATCTGACCGGAACCAACATACTCGTCTCATCTTTCCCACTCCCTATCTAAAAAAGAAGCATAGCTTGGCTATGCTTCTTTTGATTATACAAATTCAATCAACAAGTCGTCACTTTGGATTGTGTCGCCTTCTTTAATATGGATCGCTTTAATCTCACCGTCTTGTGCGGCTTGGATCGTCGTCTCCATCTTCATCGCCTCAGTGACTAGAAGTTGCTCCCCACGGTGCACTCGGCTTCCTGGTTCGACGAGTACTTTCAAGACCGAACCTGGCATCGAGGCCCCGACTTGTTTCGAATTCGAGCGTTCCACTTTCGGTCGGCTCGTCGTCGCCGACTTCACGTTGACGTCTTTAATCTCGATTTCACGTGGTACGCCGTTCATCTCATACGAGACGAGGCGGATTCCGTCTTCGTTCGCAGCGCTCACTTGAACGAGCTTGATGATGAGCGTCTTCCCTGTCTCGATTTCGACTTGAATCGTTTCGCCGACGTTCAATCCATAGAAGAACGTCAACGTGTCAAGCACCGAGACGTCACCGTATGTGTTCGTATGCGTGATGTAATCCTCGTACACTTTTGGATATAGGGCGTTCGCGAGCAGTTCAAAGTCCGTCACCGGACGTTCGAGCTTCTCAAATAACTTCGTTTGAGCCGCTTCAAAGTCGTACGGCTTGATCAGTTTACCCGGACGGACCTCGAGCGGCGCCTCACCTTTGAGAATCGCTTGTTGGACGTCTTTCGGGAACCCTCCTGGAGGCGACCCGAGCTCACCGCGCATCATCTCGACAACCGAGTCTGGGAAATCGAGTTGATTTCCTCGTTCGATGACGTCCTGTTCGCTCAAGTTATGTTGGACCATGAAGAGTGCCATGTCCCCTACGACTTTAGACGACGGGGTCACTTTGACGATATCGCCGAACAACATGTTGACGCGGGCGTACATCGACTTCACTTCACTCCAGCGGTCACCGAGACCGACCGCTTTCGCTTGTTGCTGCAAGTTCGAATACTGTCCGCCCGGCATCTCATGCTCATACACCGATGGATTCGATGCACGCATGTCACTTTCGAACGGTTCATAGTTATGACGCACGTCTTGCCAGTAGTCACTGATGACTTCGTAGTGCTTCGCATCGATCTTCGGCTGGCGTTCGTGATGGTCGAGTGCGTAAATCAAACTTCCACCTGAAGGCTGCGACGTCATACCCGACATCGAGCTCGCTGCGACGTCGACGATATCGACGCCCGCATCAGTCGCCCGTGCGTAAGTGAAGATCCCATTCCCCGAAGCGTCGTGCGTGTGCAAATGAATCGGCAAGTCGACGGCGTCTTTCAGTGCCGACACGAGCGCATACGCCGATTCAGGTTTTAAGAGGCCAGCCATATCTTTGATCGCAAGAATATGAGCTCCGCTCGCTTCGAGCTGCTTGGCGAGATCGACGTAGTACGGCAAGTGATACTTCGGACGGTTTCCGTCATACAAGTCACCGGTGTAACAGATTGCCGCTTCTGCGACTTTCCCTGTCGGCAGCGTCGCGTCGATCGCGAGTTTAATCGATTCAATGTTGTTCAAGCTGTCGAAGATTCGGAAGATGTCGACGCCGGCATAAGCCGCCTCGTGGACGAACTTCTCGATGACGTTGTCAGCATAGTTTTTATACCCGACGGCGTTGGCACCGCGAAGGAGCATTTGAATCAATACGTTCGGCATTTTCTCACGAAGGCGCATGAGACGTACCCACGGGTCTTCCGAGAGGAAACGGTAGGCGACGTCAAACGTTGCCCCGCCCCACGCCTCGACCGAGAACAGTTCTGGCATGAGTTTACTCGTCGGCTCGGCGATATTCAAGATGTCTTGCGTCCGCATCCGTGTCGCGAGGAGCGACTGGTGGGCGTCTCGCATCGTCGTATCCGTCAAGAGCAGCTCTGGTTGACGTTTGATCCAGTCAGCCAAACCGTCTGGACCGAGTTCTGTCAGGATTTGTTTCGTCCCCGGCTTCGCTTCGGCCGGAAGATTTTGCGGGATTCGGACCGAGCGGCTGATCGGCTTATCTTTCAAGCCGACACCCGGGAATCCGTTGACGGTGACGTCCCCGATATAGTTGAGGAGTTTCGTCCCTCGGTCTTTCCGTTTCGGGAAGACGAACAGTTCGGGTGTATCATCGATGAACGATGTACTATAGTCCCCGCTAATAAAGTTTTGGTGCTTCATGACGTTGATCAAAAACGGAATGTTCGTCTTGATGCCGCGAATCCGGAACTCGTTCAAGTTACGGACCATCTTCGCTGCCGCTTGTTCGAACGTCATCCCGTGCGTCGACAGCTTGACGAGGAGCGAGTCGTAGTACGGCGAGATTTCAGACCCGACGTAGGCGTTCCCGCCGTCGAGACGAACCCCAAAACCGCCTGGCGAACGATACGCCATGATTTTCCCTGTGTCCGGCATGAAGTTGTTAGCCGGGTCTTCCGACGTGACACGGGATTGGATCGCATAGCCGAGCAGTTTGATATCTTCTTGCTTCGGCATGTGAATCACGTCACCGTGAAGCGACTCGCCTTGGGCGATCATGAGCTGTGTTTGGACGATATCGAACCCGGTAACCATCTCCGTGATCGTATGTTCGACTTGGATCCGTGGGTTGACCTCGATGAAGTAGAACGACTCATCCTCAGTGACGAGGAACTCGACCGTCCCGGCGTTCACATAGCCGACGTGACGCATCACTTGAACCGCCGCGTCACAGATTGCTTGACGAGACGCCTCCGACAACGTCACACACGGTGCGACTTCGACGACTTTCTGGTGACGACGTTGAACCGAGCAGTCACGCTCAAACAAATGGATGATGTTCCCGTGATCATCCCCGAGAATTTGCACCTCGATATGCTTCGGACGTTCAACTAGTTTTTCTATGTACACTTCGTCTGAGCCGAACGCTTGCTTCGCCTCTGACTTGGCACGTTCAATCAAATCTTTCATCTCGGCCTCGGTCCGGATGACGCGCATACCGCGTCCGCCGCCGCCCATTGAGGCTTTGACCATGAGCGGGAAACCATGCACGTTCGCAAAGTCGAGCGCGTCTTCGTACGAAGTCAATGGACCGTTCGAGCCTGGAATGACCGGTAGCCCGGCTGCAATCGCGTTTTGACGAGCCCGAACTTTATCTCCGAACGCGTGCAAGTGAGATTCGTCCGGTCCGACGAAGATGATGCCTTCTTCGCGGCAACGACGAGCTAGTTCAATGTTTTCCGATAAGAAACCGTAACCCGGGTGAATCGCGTCACTCCCCGATTGCTTCGCGATTCGAATGACGTCTTCAATGTCGAGATAGGCGTCGATCGGTTTCTTGTTGAGACCGATCAAATACGCTTCATCGGCTTTAAAACGATGTAACGATCCACTATCCTCTTGCGAATAGATGGCGACAGTACGCATTCCTAATTCTGAGGCTGCCCTAAATACACGAATGGCAATCTCTCCACGGTTGGCTACAAGCAATTTGCTAATTGATTTCAACCTAAATCCCCCCATTTTGGAAATCGTTTACATATACATCTTTACCTTACTACATGTAGTGATGCATTTTGAACGTTTTCTTCTGATTTTTCGCGAATTCCCGCGCGGCGTGTCGCCTCTCGGTGACGGTTACGCATCGAGATACTGCTGAGCACACCGAGAATTCCCATCGTCATGATCAGCGACGTGCCGCCGTAACTGACGAGTGGAAGCGTCACACCCGTACCCGGGAACCAGCCCGACATCGCCCCGATATTGATTCCGGTTTGGACCATGATTTGCGCGGCAATCCCGAACGAGACGAACATCGCAAAATGGTTGTCGGTATGGTTGGCGATATTTACTGCCCGGAACGCGATGAAAAAGAGCAACACCAAGACGACGAGTACGCCGATAAAGCCAAGTTCTTCGGCGATGATCGACATGATATAGTCCGTCTCCGGCTCCGGCAAATAGCCATACTTTTGATAACTATTCCCAAGTCCGACGCCGGTCAATCCCCCATGCACGATCGAGATGATCGACATGAGAAGTTGGTGCCCGTAGCCTTCTGGGTCCATGAATGGATTGAAGACGACGTTAATCCGACTAACTTGGTTTTCTGTGAAAACAAACGTATACATAGCATAAACAAAACCAATTCCAGCAATAATCACCGGGATGATGATGCGAAGTGGGGCCCCGGCAGCTAACCACATCATGAACATAATCACCCCTAAGACGAACAATCCGCCATGGTCAGGCTGTCCATTTATGACGAAGGCATACGGAAAAAAGTAGAACAAGCCCGGGATGACGAAAAAGGCCCCGATTTGGGCGCGTAGCTTTTTCTGTTCGATCGCCGCACGGCCGATTCGGCCCGGCCATCCTGTCAGTTCACGATTCCATAACTGATGGTAGTAGTTAGCGAGCAATAAAATTAACACGAACTTGGCGATTTCGATTGGCTGGATCGTGAAACCGCCGATGATGAGCCAAGCCCGGGCACCGTTCAGCGGTGGCATCGCCCAAGTGACAAACAATAGAATGACCGAGAGCGCATACAGGCTTCGCAACACGTTCTTTTTGCGGAAGTTTTCATACCGGAACATCGTCGCGATCAAATAGACGACAATCCCAAACCCTGCATAGAACAGTTGCCGATAAAACAAGCTACTATTCGCGTAATCACCACGATTCCAAACACTGGCGCTGTAAATCATGATCGAGCTGATCCCAACGAGCAAGAGCACCGCAATGAACAGTGAGAAATCAAAGTACCGAAACCGAGTTTTCATGTTTTCACTTCCTTATGTACAGCAATCCGCAACCCGTTATAAAAAAATACTCAAACAGCGCCGCCTGCACAGTTTGAGTATAAGGTTCATAATTCTGAAGCTTCCGCGAGCGCGGATAACTTTTGTTCCAATGAATCGATCAGTTGCTTGCCTTCGACATCTGAAATAAGTCCAAGCCGGACCGCAAAATCGATTTGGCGCGACAGACCGAACATATGTGTATCAAGTACCTCTTCATAAAGCGGGCACTTCGGCATTTTCAAGTTTTCTAATTGCACTTCAATCAAGCAACGGATTTTTTCAGCATCTGCTTCAAGCAAGTGAAGCGCCTGTTCCCGTTGGACTGCAGCCAAATTTGTCGCCACTACGACCCCTCCTCCGTACAATGACAGACTGTTTGTCATAACTCAACTGTACATTATATTTCATCATAATTCAATGAACAGTCTAGATTCAAAGCGTGTTTCTCGCAGTTTTCCTTTTTGCACGGAAGAGCTGTATAATATACATTGTATCGCTAGTTAAGGGGGAGTATCAATGATTTTTCCGTTAGATGGAGCGGTCCGTCACGCGCTGACGATTGACCCGACCGTATGGATTTTTGACGAACGTAAACGCAAAGTCGAAGAACTCGACCAAGCCGTCGAGAATGATTCAGACGCTTACTATGCCAAAATGGGGAAGGCATGGGACGACGGATTGACACTAGGGACGCGCGTCGACCACAATAAGCCGATGTCGCGGGCCGATAAAGACGCTGCGCTTCGTGACTCGTTCGCGATGCCGTTCGCACCATTTCTCCAAAATGCCGAGCCGCTCAATACGGCAACGCACGTCAGCTTTTATGGGGAGACGGTATTGACGATCCCGCTCGCCGAAGTCGGTTCGATTTATCTTCAGTTTTCACAAGATGGAAAAGTGTTGGCTGACGGACCGGTCTATGCACTCTACAACAACCAAATCATTCGTCAGGTCGACCATATCGTCGTCCGAACGGATGGCTGATAGGAAGGCGCTCGCCGTCTCAGGCTGTTGACGAACGAGGTCGCTATAAGCGATCTCGTCCG